>NZ_CP089974.1:909947-1213263 GCF_030177935.1 Moraxella haemolytica | reverse complement strand
GTGAGGGGCTGGTTGTTTAAGCTAAGGTTTGACAAGGGATTGCTTAGAGTATCCTGTTTTTCTTGATCGACTTGTGTTGGTTTGCTTTGAAAGTGGTATCTCATGCCGATAGCACCGGCTAGAATATAGCGTTGGTTCTTGATGGTATTTTGTCCATAAACATATCCTTGATCAATGCTTGCGTATAGCTCTGCACTGTGTAATTGCTTACTCAAGTGGTGCGTGGTTTTTTGTGATGGCAGTTGCCAAGTAAGTTCTTGAGATAAGCTAAAACCATGTTCTCCTGATAAATAATTCCCCTCTTTAATGCCTTTAATGCTGTTTCTACCACCTAAATAGAACAAGTTGGATGGTGTAGGTGGTTGCTTGGCATATTGTGCTTGTATTTTGGTAATATAGGATAGTGAGATGGGTGTGTAAGTAGTTTGTTGGTCTGAGTTTTGGTTTGTATTTAGGAGTTGTCTGTTGCTATTTGAGTTAATTGTAAACGGCTTGTGAAAGCTGGTGTATAGTGACCAGATGGGTGCTCTAGAATATCCTTCGCTGGGCAGCTGCTGACCAAAAGCGTTATAGATACGCTCTTCGGGAGCAGGCTTTGCTTTTAGTGCTCCAGTGCCTTGCTGATAATCTAGATTTGCGTAAAGATACCCACCGTGACGGAAATAATGCTGATGGGTAATGCCGAGATTGTAGCCTGTGGTGCGACGATTCTGAACTTCAATATTGACATCATCAATATAATTATTGCTTTGTTTATGATTGGCTTTAATATAGCCTTCGGTTTTTTGAGTGCCACTACGATAAAGTAAACGAAACAATCCAAGAGTGTTGGTTTGACTGGTACCGTGATAAGTCAAGGGTGCATTCAATCCTTCAATAAATTGTTTATATTGATGATAACTGTGTGTGATGGAGAATTTGAAAGGACCGTAAGTGGTGGATGACGATACATGGTAATTAATCTGCCTATCTTTGTTGACCTGTACACCAAGATTATTTTGGGTGAGGTCTATAAGGCGTATCAGTGGATAATTGGCAGAAAAATTCCATTCATCGTTCATGTGGAATAAATTATTAGCACGAACATTGGCAGCAATCATATATTTGCCATAATCTTTGGATAAGCTATTATCAATATTAATGCCGAACACTGCACTTTGACTGCGATTCATATTAATGACAAGATCACTAAACCCAAGAGTATTCTTTGAAACTAAGCTTGGGTTGTCAATGTCGCTATTACCTAAACCCGAACTGCTTGGTATAATTTGCACTGTCGCGGTCGGATCAATGCGTTTTAGAGTGTCTAACCCATGTTCTAAATCTGCTAAACGAAAAGCTTGGTTGGGTTTGGTAGAAATAGCACTGTGAATATAAAAGGGTGTTTTTATTGAATGAGTTAACACAACATCTCGCACTTTGCCCAGATTGACTGTTAGGATGAGTTTCTTTGTGAGCAAATCTTGCTCGCCAACACTAATATTACTGGTCAAATAACCACGCTTGAGTAATTCGTTATGTGCAATGTCAACAATAATGGATAGGTTGTGATTGTTGATGCAACGACCAATAGCGTAGGTTGGTTTTTTCCAATCCAGTAAGGGTGATAATAGGGTGGATAAATCATTGTATGCCAACCCAGAGCCATCAATTACAAAATCAATCTCATCAACCATAAAACATGAATCATCACCATTGGGGTTTTGCCAATCTGGATGGGTAATATCGGTTTGTTTATCCTGACTGTCATTTGCATTAATGCTGGTGGGGATTTGTAGGTTCTGTTGTGCCAAATGTGCTAATGCTGCCTGACGCCGATCATCAGTGAGTGTGAAGATGCCTGATTTGATAACAGGAGTCTGTGCCCAGATGATATTGAATTGTGTTGCATGGATTGCTGTAAAAATGGTAAGTGCAAGGCTGGTTAATCGCATGGGTTGTTAATGCTCAGTTTGTTCAAGATGATACTAAATAGTTATAATAACATAAAATCAATTTGCAATCTTACAGTAGTTTGTCTATACTTTACAAAAAACACTTACAATCTACAAATGGATTTTGTATGTCATCTTCTGCCAAATTCTTTACCCACTCATCGCTATACACAAGCATCTTAATTGCTCTATCAGTAAGCAACACCGCCTTTGCCAACATCACCACAGACCCCAAAGCCCCCACCACACAAAAACCCATCATTGCAGTTGCTAAAAACACCAATCAACAAAACATACCAGTTATCCAAATCCAAACCCCTAATCATGGTATTTCTCACAATCAATACACACAGTTTGATGTCAGCACATCAGGGGCTGTTTTAAACAACTCAAGACACACGACCCATACTCAGCTAGCAGGTGTGGTGAATGCCAATCCTTTTTTGCGACAAGGCGAGGCTCATACTATCATCAATGAAGTGCGTAGCAATAAACCCAGTCAATTAAGTGGAGTGATTGAGGTGGCAGGACAAAAAGCCAATCTTGTCATTGCCAATCCCTCGGGCATCAATGTTGCTGGTTCTGGCTTTATCAATGTTCATAAAGCCACGCTCTCGACAGGACGCCTACAAAGCAAGCAAGGGCAAATCACTCATGCCATCACCGAAGGGGTAATCCAAATACAAACTCCTAAGGGTGTCAGCCATACTGATGTTGGCTTAGGTGGTGCCAATAAAAATGCCGATTTGGTCAATCTATATAGTAAAACTGCCAGCATCAATGCACAACTTCAAGCAAAGCACGCCATCACCATCGTAACAGGAGCCAACCAGATCTCTGATACAGGACAAATCACACCCATTAATGACGATAAAAGTGTAGTTAAGACCAAAACGCCCGCCACCATTGCCATCGATGTCAAAGCCTTAGGTGGTATGTCTGCAGGCAGCATCACCTTGATTGGCACAGATCAAGGTTTTGGTGTCAATCAAGCCGGTCGTCTAAATGCCAACAATCACATCATCATTACCGCTGATGGTAAAATCACTCACACAGGTCACAGTCGTGCTAATCAGGGAGTAGAGCTCGATGCCAAACAAATCAGCATTGACAGAGGATTCATTGACACCAACGGCAGTCTTTTACTTACCGCCAAACAAAAGCTTGCGACTGATGGTAGTACCCTAACGGCTAACAGAAACATTCAAGCGGTGGTTACTGGCGATGGGACAACCCATCAACAATCATCAGCTGTATTTAAAAACACCACATTGACCGCCACAAACATCACCACCGCCAATCTTGCTGGCATCTTAACGCATCAAGACACCACCTTAAACGCCACAGGCAACATCAGTAGTTTTGCCCAGCATGATCAACGCTTAGACAATACCACAATGACGAGTGGTCAAAACAGCCAAATCCAAACCAATCATGACCTATCCATCAGCAACACTAGTATCAACACCAAACAACATATGGCGATTTATGCCAAAGGCAATCAAACAACCAACAACAGTTTATTAAATGCCAAAGGAGTGTTCAGTAATATCACTGATGGTCGTCATGCCATCAGTGGTGATGTCAGCCATACTGGCGGTGCGGTATTATTGCATAGCGATGACTTGGTTGTTCAAGATGATGGTCAATTAACCACTCGTGCCATAGGCAATACTTTGCTAGCGGACAATGACAGCATTAAGCGGCTTAATGGAGATTTATCCATCCAAACCAATCGGACACTCAATATCTCACCACAACATCACAGTATTCAAGCTGTAGGGGATTTGTCTTTAAGAGCTGTTGCAGGAGATCTTCATCTGCAGGGGCAAGGCGGCAATCTGGGCAGTGGGTCGCAGCAAACACTTCGTTTGGATGCTACTTTGGGAGGTATTGAGCTTCAAGGTCAAAACATCCACCTGCAAGGCAGCAATCTTTATGCCAATCAAGACATTGGTTTATATGCCACCCAAGGTCATATTGTTATTGATGGCGTTAAAAACACCCTAAGTAATCAACAAGCAGCTTATGCCTTAGATTATGCTAAAAAACAGCTTGATGATACCAAGGCTAAGCTTGATGCCTTAAAAAAGCAGCCTAAATACATCGCTTATCATCAAGAAAAAGCCAGATTGGAGAGCTTGAATGTACGGTATGAACAAGCAAAAATACCACCTGCTTTGCTTGATGAACCAGAACAGACCGTGACACTCCTAATGCCATCTCCACCCCGATTCGTATCATCATCAAACCCTCATCTCGTCGCTCCGATGATGGTCTATGACCCACCAGAGCGTGTCGTCATGCGTATACCAAACCCCAACAGACGCTCTAGACGATCTACCCCCGTCCTTGACCCAGAGTTACTAGATTTTGATCCAAAAAAAGCGTTCCAGCAGCTACGCCAAAACCACAAAGAGGTGATCGAACAAGAAGCGAGCTTCACCAACCAGCAAGAACGCCTGGCATCTCGTGTGAGTTTCTTAACTCAAGCCGTCTTTGGTTATGAGCACAGCACCGCTTCACTCAATAGCAAGACAGGCGACATCACTTTGGCGGCCTCTTCGGATATTTTATTAAGTGGTGCTAGTCTTGATGCCAAAGCAGGTGATATCCATCTGTCTGCTCAAGGCATGATGCCAAATGCTTATACCAAAACTAAGTCAGACACCACCCAAACCCTAAACGGCAGTATTGTCTTAGATGGATTGCAAAATTACTATGAGAGAGGGCGTGAGAATAGCGATCATCATCGCATTCTTGCGTTTAGTACACCGACCAAGCTTGCTGCTGGTAAAAACATACACTTATATGCTACCCACCAAAGTCCTAACACCCACCTTGTCATTCAAGGCGGTCAGCTACAAGCAGCACAAGACATCAACATCAATGCCAACCATGCTGTGTTATTAGATGCTGGTTTGGACTATGAATATGGCTATGACAAAAACACTCACCGACATGGCAAATGGTATAAGCGTAAATACACCACCACCATCTCAAGCAATGAATGGAAAGATGTCGCCCCTACCACACTCACCGCCTACCACATTCGTCTAAAGACGCATGGATCAAACCGTAAAAACAACCTTGCCTTGTATGGCACTAAGATGCACACCACAGGTGGAGACATCTCATTATGGTCATCAGGCAACATCGCTTTATACGCTGTGGACAGCACACACAGCAACGAATACAACAGCCATACCAAAAAAAGGTTTTTAGGTATTCGTTATAATGACACACACAAGCAAGGCAAAAAATACCTAAAGACCGCATTGCCTGCCACATTAACTGCCAATTACATCGGCAGTCATTCACAAGGCGACACCACTCTTGAAGGAACGCAGTTTAATTACTTATCAGGGGCAAGTATTACCGCAAACGGTCGCCTGTCACTGTTGTCTGCTACCAGTGAGTTGCAAGAACGCCACCAAAAAGACAGCAACTGGGTATTATGGCAAAGCCTCTCTGATCAAGGTCAAATCAAAGAAAGTGCAATCTTACCAAGCTTCACTGGCATCACCAAGCCTGTGCTTGATGCTAAAGGCGGTATCAGTGTCCAAATCCCCACCACAGAACAAGATGCTCAACAACACACCCTAAAAGCACAAATTCTACAGCTTGCCACAGAGCCTCAATACAGCTATCTAACAGACTTAGTCCACCGAGAAGACATCAATTGGCAACAAATCATTCTTACCCAAGAAGACTGGGACTATAAGCAACAAGGACTCACACCAGCAGGGGCGGCGATTGTTACCATCGCCCTTAGTGCAGCAACAGGGGATTTTAGTGGCAGCATTGCCACTGCTGCAACAACCGCCTTTCAAAGCCAAACCATCGGTGCCATGGCCAGTGCCGCCTTTAATACCCTAACCACCAAAGCCACCATCAGTCTAATTAATAACCAAGGCAACATCAAAGCCACTTTAAAAGAGCTTGGTTCTAAAGACAGCGTCAAGCAGCTCGCCTTCGCCTTAGCCAGTGCTGGCATGAGTCATAAAATTGACAAAGCTCTAAAGATAAAAAATACAGACATCACACAAACCACCCTTAATCAAAGAACCATCAAAGCCATCGCTGATGGCACAAGCAAAAGCCTATTAGAATCTGCCATCTATGGCACAAGCCTTGAAGAGAGTCTAAAAAACAACCTAAAAGCACAGCTGACCACAGTTGCCACCCAAGAAGTCTTTAAAGGTCCTGTCAAAGACTTAGACGGCGACACCTTAAGTGAAAACCTCTCTCACAAACTTGCCGCCGCCCTCACAGGCTGCCTATCCGCTAAAGTCTCTGGTAATGATTGCAATGCAGGTATGATTGGTGCTACCATAGCAGAAACATGGGCAGACTACCAAGTCGATGACCCAAACAACCTAACCCAAACCCAAAAAAACACCCTCATCCACCAAGCCAAACTCCTAGCTGCCATCACCGCCGCCTATGCCGAAGAAGATGTCAACACAGCAGCAAGCATGGCAGAGGAGGCGGTGAGGTGGAATGGGACTTATATTGATAAAAATAACGAAGTTAAAAAAGTTATTTTAAATGGCGATAAAGGAATTTATAAATGTAATTTTCAAAATGATAAATGCATCGATCCCCCAATAAAGATTGGAGAATCCATGTTTGAAGATGCTTTTATTAGCCCTGATACTGGTAATGCTGTTGGTAGAATTTATATTGGGGAGAATATAGATGAATACATTTATGATTTGAATAGTCAAGCTTGGCTCTCTGGTTTTTATGGTAAAGAGCTTTATGCTTATAATAGCCTACCTGGAAATAAATATGATATTAAATCAAATTATCCAGGACATAAAGGCAAGTCTTATCATGCATTTCTATTTACAGGCAAATATATTACTTTAAGGGAAGGGGGTAATATATTGGCTGGAATGAATGCAGCAATCCTAGGCGTGCCATTTGATGAATTTCAAAAAGCTAGCGGTGCTTTGCATGCTGGTGGTAAACTGGGTCTTATCCGACATAAAACAACTGGTTATGTTTATGGAGCATACCCCAGATACGGAGAAATAGATTATCAATATCTAAGAAGTAAATATGGTTACCAGTTGGGTATAAAAAGAATAGAATGTAATATAAATAATTCCAATTCTTTGGGATGTGAAAATAAATAGCTAAACGGTTTAAAGAAAGTGTTCATTATTAAATATATATTAAATTTTTATCTAAAACTAATTTTTTTTATTTTAATATCTGTGCTTTTTTTATATGTATTTATAGCAAAAGAAACAGCTTATTATTACTGTGACGAAGTTTGTATAACAATAATACAGCATCACAAAGGCAGAGATACTTTTTTTAGAGTTTATGATGGCATTATAATTAGTAGGAATGCATATTTAATTATTCCTTATGCTGAATACCCTCTTGAAACATACATATATATAAAAAGAGAGAGAAAAAATGGAAAAATAATTGTGGAAAATTTTACCAAACCAGTGAAATACAAAGGAGTTTTGAATAATGTAGATTTTCATATATCATCTTATGATAGTAATGAAATTAGATATAGAGATCTAAGATATGCATATTTAATTTTTTAGTTAAGGTATGTGAATCATCTGGTAACTTAAGTATAAAATAATGAAAAAAGGAGGTGTGGTAAATGATGTCAAACAATCGGTATAAGAAGAGGGTATTAGTATTGCAGATAACATCCTAATATTGGCAGATGCAGAATGTTGAAGGAAGATTCCTTGGTATGCAAGCCTGTCATTTTACTTGTATTGGTGTATCCAAAGGCGAAGGTAAGGAAGGTGCTGTCATTATATCAACAGGAGTTGGCACTACACAGATTGGTGTCAATGGCAGTGTCATGCGTCAATTGACAGATGAAGAAAAAGAGATATTAAGAGAGTTAAGGATTTTACGATGAGTCTGAAAAATCGTATTATACTGGTTGTGGGCAGTATTGTCAGTATGGTGTTTTATGGTTTATATCTAAAGTATCAGGTTTATGATAAAAGCTTTGAAAAAGCAAATCCCTATTTAATTTTATCTAAGCACTACAATATCCCAACAAAAGAAGAATTGGAAATGATTGTTAATGAGATGACTGAATACGAACAATCTCCTTTTGGGGATTTTTATGCAGGTAATTCACGCTCTTTTAGCCGAAGCTTTAAGCATGATATCACTGAAAAAGTCAAATTGGAAGCTCGAAAACAAAATCTTGTGAAACTAGAAACACTGCAAGATCGAGATGTTTACTGCAAAGGTGAGATTCAGATTGAATCTGGTGTTGATTTGGATATTCGCACTCACAAAAAAACATTTTTTGTCAAAGCATCTTGGAGCCGTCGCAACAAATGCCGCAAATACTGGTGGGGCGGTAAAAACCCTCGTGCATTACAGCAAAAGCCATAATCCAAACTCCTAGCTGCCATCACCGCCGCCTATGCTGGTGAAGATGTCAACACAGCAGCAAGCATGGCAGAGGAGGCGGTGAGGTGGAATGGGCTTTATGATAAACCTACTTCGCATTCCAAACCACTCAAAAACCTTGCCAAGATATACGGAGATGACATAGGAGATATTCAGCGAAAGCTAGATTCTGGAGAGCTTGTATTGGATAAAACTCTTGCTGACTACATTTACCAAATTAATACAAATGAAGAGCTTGTAATTAATATGACTTTACCAAGAGATGTCGTTGTGGTCATTACTGGAAAAGAGGACGACTGGAGAGACAATCGAACTGTACCTGATGAAGAGGTAAATGATGCTCGAATCGCATTTACTAACTATGCAGAATGGGCAGTGTTGGGCAATGTTATGGTTAGCAGAAAAAAGAACAATCGTAATATTGCAGAGTACAGATTGATTCATGATGTATACGACTTTGACATAAAGTCTGGAATAAAAAACATCCCAAGAAACCTTGAAACCATCCTTGGAAGCCCAGGACCAGGGGTTGGTTATAGGATCGTCATTAAAAATCAGAATAGGATTAAATTTGTACAATGAAAAAATCCATACTTTATTTCATTGCTTTATGCTTCATCGCTATTATTCTTTGGAGTTTTACAGATTCAAAGACAAGATTTGGTAATTACCTTTTTGAGATGTCAGATGATTGGAACAATGGCATACCGATGAATTATTTTTTATTCAAAGAAAATGATCGAAGTTTCGCTGAATATTATGTCAATGATTTTAAGCGTATCGGTGGTTATGTTTATTACACGGTGATTGATGGAGTTTGGCCAGAAGATGACTGCTACTTCGACCCCAATCTACAATTTAAGCGAATCAATCTAAGCAACGAACAAGTTGAGGTTCTAGACCCTGCAGAATATCCACAGATTTACCAAAAACTAAGCACGCTGTATCCAAAAGATGAAGAATGGCTTAATAATCCAAGACAAAGATGCTCGGTGAAATACCCTGAAAGATGGGGTCAGTCCACTTAAAATTCACCCCGCCAAGCCCAAACCTCTACTCATCACCGCCATAAGCATGGCAGAGGAGGCGGTGAGGTGGAATGGGTTAATTCAGGGTGGCGGTGTTCTTGGTTTAAGTATTGACGAGAAAACAAGACGGATGTTTAGAGGTGCAAAAAAAGAAATATTTAGCGAAGGTTCAGCGATTGCTACCTTTGGAGATATGATAATCGCAAATGTATCTGGATCAATCTACGGATACACTGTAGTTGTTAACGCTAAAAATGGCAATGTGTATGCTACTGATATGTTTGAAATTTCAGCGTCATCATCTATACTTACTGGAGTGGCCACCTCAATTAATTTTGGCAATGTAATTGGCGGAACTTATTCGGCTGCTAAATTGGATGAAATTATTAAGGGATCATCTTTTAATATGCAAGCATGTTATGCTGCCTGTGCTGGTATATCAAAAACTAGAAAAAATACTATCATCACCTATGGTATGGGCACTCCTCAGGTTGGCATGTCTGGTGGGTCGTTAAAATACACTGGTTTGAGGCTTTCACAATCTGAGATTAAAAAATTGATCTTAAAGAGGGGTGTATGATGACTATCAAAGGATATCTGCACATCGTCATCGCTGGTGCTTTTATGTTTTATGCGATAACCGAAATTAAGCATTTTTACCAATCAAAACCTCATCATTATCGCAATCGCCAGCACTTGCTTGAAATTCAATTTCCACAATTGATGAATCAAATCACGCACGAACTACCACAGCCTGATCGACAGTGGCAGATCGACCGACAGGGTGGGGCCGTGGTGCTTATGTATTACTACTATAGCCCCACTGAACACACCATGCAAATAATTCATCAAAATATAAAAAACAACCAATGGGTTCTAACCAAACAGAACGCAACCGAAACACTGTATTGTAAAGAAGATATTGCTTTAATATTGGGCAATGATGTCGCCCAAAAAAATACTCCTTATATGTATTTGAAATTATCATGGCAATCAAGGCATTCTGAGTGTAAATATAGGCATTAATATGTACCGCCGCCTATGCCGAAGAAGATGTCAACACAGCAGCAAGCATGGCAGAAGAGGCGGTGAGGTGGAATGGTACTCGAAGAGCATCCATCAGAAACCCCACTCAGCAACAAAGAAGGGATATAATAGCTCTTGAGACAATTGCCATTCGTAAGCATCTGCCAAATTTTCATGGTCTGCAATACATCAGAAGCAATGGTCAAATCACTCAAGCAGAAGTTTTAGAATACCAAGCATTTAGTAGATTTATTAGGTTTTCAAATCAAACCTATCCTGATACAAACACCGCTTATCAGGCGTTTAGGCAGGTAAACAATCGGGTGTATTTGTCTCAACCTATTATTAGTGGTAATGGTTTTTATTCAAGAGGGTTGGCTGGGGATGGAAATCGCACATCTCGAGTTAAAACGATTGATTACTCTTTAATATCAACAGGAAGAACTACCCCTAGGAATTTGACTGAACAATTGGCAATGAGGGAGGTAAGAAGCAACCCAAGGGGTAGGAAGCTGCCTATCAAAATGTCGGATGCAAAAAATGGTTTATATGCCAGAGATGGATGGGTTAAAAAAGCCCAAAATGTTAATGGCGTAGAAATACATTATGTTGAAAATATTAATACTGGTTTAAAAATCGATTTTAAGTTTAAGGATTAAGAGCATGAGTATCAGTGTGAGTTTTTTTAAAAATCTTGATAATTTACTAAAAGATGTTGAAAATAACAATATTGTTGATGAGTGGTATTTATATGACTTTATAGACACAAACATAAAAAGATTAAATGCTCAGCAGTCATTTGATATTTTAAAATTGTATGTACCTTACATGATAAATATGTATTCTTTCGATTATGAAATTTTAAACATATTATTTGCATTAAAAGATCGAGCAAATACCAATGAAAAATTTTATACAGAAGATCAAAAAAATATTATTTTGAGTATCTATCATCAAGATGTTGAAGTGGATAGAATTAAAGATATTTTTTACTAAATTAACCAAGACAAAATGGGTTATTTATTAGTAGTGATGGTTTTTATCATGCCAATGATATGAAAATAACCCAACATTACTATAATAAATTGCAACGAGAAGGCAGAGCAGCACCTTTTATTCAAGCTAGGGAAAAACACCCAGGAGTAGAAATGGGCCTGCAAGGAAAGCCAGGCTCCAAATCGTTATATAACAGAAAATCTAGAAATGGTCTATAACCCTAAAACAAGTGAAATATGGCATATTCAGCCAGTTAGAAAGAATAGGTAATATTTATGAGAACAAGGTGGGCAAACTGTCATAACATACGGACTTGGAACATCACAGGTTAGTCTTAATGGTGGTAATATGGTAAAACTCACCAAAGAGAGAAAGCAAGATTTTTTAAAAATAATTAGGATGCAGTAAACCATGATATTAAATTCTAATAAGATTACAAAATATTTCAATATAACTGTAATGGTGGCTGTTTGGATATTCATTTTTTACTTGTACAGATTACAAATATTTTCTTATGACACAGGTATGCCACACCCAGATAATGACAGACCATCAATGAATGAAATTGAAGGCTTGATAGAACCAGTCGTAGAAGGCCTACCAAAAGAACGCAGGGTGGCACATTACAACAAAAAAGGGGTTGTCTCTATGCATATTTCCTATGAAAATATAGGCTTGCAGCAAAAGTCGATGATTTTAAAAAATATAGAGAACCAGCAGAAATGGCAATGGATTGAAAATAATAAAAATGACTCAGTTTATTGCTATAATCAGTTTTCTCTAACTGTATATGAATACGGTAAATATCGTGATGACATAGACTTCTTATCCGTTTCTGTCGGGTGGTCTGATGACAGCATTTGTCGCAAGCACTACTATCGCCAACTTCTTTCGAGTAAGTCAAGTCTTGTGGATAGTGGTGCATTGGAGTAGCACAATAGACTTACCTCATATTTAATAATCTATCAGTAAGATGAAGAGACCATAACTAACAGCCCAAACCCAAAAAGACACCCTCATCCACCAAGCCAAACTGTTAGCCGCCATCACCGCCGCCTATGCTAGTGAAGATGTCAACACCGCAGCAAGCATGGCAGAGGAGGCGGTGAGGTGGAATGGGTTAAAGGGTAAGTAAATAAAGGATTACTGTGATTGATATAATCAGTGCTACTCTGATTGAGGTAATACTAAAAAGCATAGCTTTTGAACAAGATTTAAGAGAAGGGGTGATGAATATGTTGATGAACTGAGAATGAGAAGGTGGGTATTCATCAAAGGGCTACTGATGTTTTAAAATTAATTGAGCTAGGTGGCATTGAAACGAGTGTAAATGCTGATGGTAAATATGGATTTGAGCTTGTATCCAATAAAAACAACAAACCAGAAATGAAAACTAAGGCGAAATGTTGCTTGTGAAATGTTTTGGTGAATGCTATAATTGCATGGTTGGGGGGGGGTAGCTTGGTTATATCATCAGTTTTGCTATCAATGACTTTATCGAGTTTTACAACATGAGATTATTATAGGAACTACCTTAACCAAAAAGGATGCGGATATATCGGGTTTGATGTCTCTTATGTTGTTACTTGGAATGTCGGGATGAGATATTTGGCTGCAACACACAATAAGGTTAAACTTTATATAAATGTGTAAGGTGGTTGTATGAATATCCTAAATAATATTACTAGTCAGGCTATTAAATGGAGACGATACCTGCATCAAAATCCAGAGCTGGGATTTGAGGAACATAATACCTCGGCTGTAGTGGCAGATATCTTGTCGGATTGTGGTGTCAAGGTTTATACAGGCTTGGGTGGCACAGGTGTGGTTGGTGTACTAACTAAGGGGGATAGTGGTCGTAGTATCGGTATTCGTGCTGATATGGATGCTTTGCCTATGCAAGAGTTGAATGACTTCGATCATGTATCGCAGCAGGCTGGAAAAATGCATGCCTGTGGCCATGACGGACATACTGCTATTTTACTTGGTGCAGCAAAGTATTTAGCGGAGCATGGTATCTTTAATGGCACGGTGTATTTCATCTTTCAGCCTGCTGAGGAGAATTTGGGTGGAGGTCTTGCTATGGTAAGCGAGGGTTTATTTGATAATTTTGCCATTGACGAGATTTATGGGTTGCATAATTGGCCAGGTAGGTCTCTTGGCGATATTTGTGTTAATGATGGTGCGATGATGGCATCTTTTGATATTTTTGACATCACGCTGCAGGGTGTAGGTACGCATGCTGCTATGCCAGAAAATGGCAAGGACCCTATCTTGGCGGCAGCCCAATTCATTGCCATTATTCAATCTATTGTTTCACGAGAGATATCCCCTTTAGATCCAGCTGTACTAAGCATCACGCAAATCTCAGGGGGAGATACCTACAATATCATTCCAGAATGTGTTACATTAAAAGGGACGGTTCGATCCTTTAATGAATATACTCGTTTAAAAATCAAACATCGCTTATGTGAATGTGTGGACAAGTTGTCTATTTTGTACGGAGTTAAAGGGAATATCAATTACCAAGAGCGTTATCCTGCAACCATTAATGATGCTAGTTGTGCCGCTCATGTTAGGGAGATTGCACGCTGTATATTTGGTGCGGACAAGGTAATAGATAATGTGCCACCAACTATGGCATCGGAGGATTTTTCTTTTATGTTGAATGCTAAAAAAGGTGCCTATATTTGGTTGGGTGTGGATGAACCAAATAGGCCCTCCGTTCCCTTACACAACCCCTATTATGATTTTAATGACAATGCAGTAGGTGTTGGTATAAAACTATGGGTAGGTTTGGTGGAGCAAACTCTAAAAATGTAGACTGTAGAGCTTTTTAAATATTTGATAACCAAAGGACTGTATTGTGAATCTTTCATTAAAAAACCTGCTTGATTGGCGACTGCATTTGATTGTGATTTCTTTAGCTTGTGTTTCTGAGTATATTGGTATTGTGAAGTTTGATATCGGTATCGGCACTATAATATTACTACCACTATTATATGCTTTTTTAATGGCAATATTTTTTAACAAAAACATTATTGGTATTGCGGGGCGAGTACTGGGTGATCAAAGTAATGCGGTAGCAAGCCAATGGATTTTAATTTGTCTTATGCCTTTTATTGCTAAGTTTGCCGTAGGTATCGGCCCCAAAGTCAATGAAATTATTGCTGCAGGACCCGCTCTTTTATTGCAGGAAATTGGCAATGTGGCGACGGTTTTATTTGCCTTGCCCATAGCTGTATTGGCGTTTGGTATGGGACGTGAAGCTATTGGGGCAACACATTCCATCGCAAGAGAGCCAAATATTGCCTTAATAGCGGACAGATTTGGTTTAAAGACTCCTGAGGGAATTGGTGTAATGGGCGTATATGTTATGGGTACGCTGTTTGGAGCGATTTATTTTTCGTTGATGGCAGGTGTGATAGCATCATGGGGTGTATTTGATGTGCGAGCATTGGCGATGGCCTGTGGTGTGGGGTCTGGTAGTATGATGGGAGCTTGTTCAACTGCGTTGGCTGAATTACTGCCTGAACACAAAGAGGATATCATTGCCTTTGCTGCCAGTAGTAATCTACTAACTTATGCAACTGGATTGTTTGTTTCAGTGTTTGTGGCGTTACCTTTTGCTGAATGGCTGTACAAGGTGATTGCAAAATTTAGAAAAACCCATGTGCTAAATGCTGAACATATTAATGATTGTGTGAGTATGGACGATGGTGAGGAGATTAAGGTTGCTACATCTGTACTCATTCAATCACTTGCTTTTATTTGTGTGCTATTGCTCGTTGTAAATTGGGTTGGTACGAACAATGACCTATTTGTTGCCCTGCCTGGCATGATGATTTTGTTTGCGTGCTGTGTAGTGGGCATACTTATCAAAAAAGTAATTCCGCTGGGCGTACCAAGTATTGCATGGGTATCTATTGTAGCGATTCTTGTTGCTTTGCCAGCCATGCCAATGGCAGATTATGTCATAGCAGCTACTGATAAACTTGGATTACTGCCACTTATTACCCCTACGCTTGCTTATGCAGGGATTGCTATTTCTCAATCTGAAGTAGCCCTGTTTAAGAAATCTGGTGTTAAAATCGCTATTATTGCTTTATTGACCTTTACAGGTACTTATCTTGGTTCGGTTGCTATCGCAGACTGGATGTTGTAAATGTCTGAGTAGTTATAAACTATTGGAATGTTTATTTTTGATTTGGTATTAAAAAAGCTGCCGCCCTAATAAGATTGAGCTTGCTTTTATACCCGAACACCATAAAAAAGTTTACATTTGTACTAAATTTTAGCCATTTCTTTAAAATCATGCTATAATTTATAAAGATTGTCAAAACTTTTACCATAACTGTTAGGGGTGATTATGCTATTAAAGGGTCAGCGTTTTGTTGTAACAGGTATCGCAAGCAAGCTATCTATCGCTTGGGCGATTGCTGAAAGTCTGCACCGTGAGGGTGCGGATCTAATTTTTACTTATCCTAATGATAAGATTAAAAAGCGTGTTGAGATGGCAGCAGAAGTATTCGGTGCGACAGCAGTCATTGAGTGTGATGTGGCATCTGATGAATCTATCCATGCTTGCTTTGATGAGATTACCAAAATTTGGGGTCAGGGCGAAGATGGGGGTGTAAATGGTATTGTACACGCCATTGGCTTTGCTCCTGCTGACCAGCTAGATGGTGATTTTACCACGGCGACCACTCGTGAAGGCTCGAGCATCGCTCATGACATCTCAAGTTATAGCTTTGTGGCTCTAGCCAAGGCAGGGCGTGAGCTATTGACGGCTCGCAAAGGCTCACTACTCACCCTAACTTACGAAGGTAGTATTTCTGTATTACCAAATTATAATGTGATGGGTATGGCAAAGGCAAGCCTTGAAGCGTCAGTGCGTTATCTTGCTAGCTCATTAGGTGCTCAAGGCATCCGTGTTAATGCCATCAGTGCTGGTCCAATTCGCACATTGGCAGCAAGCGGTATTAAATCATTTCGCCGTATGCTCGATGTCAGTGAAAAAATCGCTCCACTGCAACGCAATGTCAGTCAGCAAGAGGTGGGTAATGCCGCACTATTTTTATTGTCGCCTTGGGCAAGTGGCATAACAGGTGAAATCTTATTTGTGGACGCAGGTTTTAATACAGTTGCCATTAGCGAGCAAATCATGGCGATGACAGGCGATGATGAATAAATCATTTCACTGAATTGACCATTTTTTTGGTAATGATAAAAGCACAAGACCAATGATGAGTTTTGTGCTTTTATTTTTATTAAAAAATGATTAAAATGATACATTGTTTTTGTTGTTACTGTTTTAATGATGGATAAAATTCCAAGTTGGGTACTCTGTGGTGCGGTGGTGCTGGCGTTTTGTGCAGGGGTACTAAACACCACTGCACTCATGGGCTTTACGCACATTTCGGCATCGCATGTGACGGGTAATGTCAGTGCTTTGGCGGTGGCAGCTTTGTCTGCCGATTGGCCAAACATGAAGCTGTTTTTGATTTCAATTGCGTCATTTTGGGCAGGCTCTGTACTAAGCGGTTTTATCGTTGGTGGTAGTGAGTTGCACATCAATCGTAACTATGGTTTGGCAATGTACCTTGAGGTTGCTTTGTTGGCATTAAGTTTGGCATTGTACATGAATGACAGTGATTTTGGACAGATGATGATTGCAATGGCGTGCGGATTACAAAATTCTATGGTAACAACCTATCATGGCACGGTAATTCGCACCACACATCTGACCGGTACGACTTCAGATTTGGGGGCGATGGTCGGTCATTGGCTGGCTGATCGCAAGGTAAAGTTTAGCCGAGTGATTGTGCTAAGTGCCTTGTGGTGGAGTTTTGTTGTGGGTGGTTTTATGGCGGTGGTGCTGTATCGTAAGGTTGGGTATTTTTCTATGCTACTACCGATGGTCATTATCTTTGTGGCAGCGGTGAGCTATCGGCATATGGAAAAGTGGTACGACTGTGTGATGGTTTATCTAACAAGGGTGTTTCAATCAAAAAACAACCCCTAAATACAGCCAATAAAAATAGTCCAAAAGTGGACTATTTTTATATGCATCATCAATGAGTGATGATTATTTTTTTATTGAGTACTGTCTATCCAGCGTTTTTGACTTTCTTTAATGACCGCTTTGGCTTCATCAATACCAAAGAAACCTTCCACTTTAGTAGTGCCAGCTTTTTTTAGGTCCTTGTAGTGGTTAAAATGGAATTCTAGCTGTTTGATGAGTTGGTTTGGTAGGTCTTCTAGGCTGTTATAAGCGTTGCCGTTGTTGCGGTCGTCTGCTGGTACAACAATAATTTTGTCGTCCACTTCGCCATCATCAACGAATTTCATCACACCAATGACTTTAGCCTTTAAGAAAATACCAGTTGTTAATGGTTGTTCGGTTAAAATCAGTGCGTCTAACTCATCTCCGTCTTCATCTAAGGTTTGCGGAATAAAACCATAATTGCAAGGTTTGGCAAAGGAAATGGGCTCAACACGGTCAAGCTCAAAGCAGGCCAATTCACGGTTCCACTCGATTTTGTGGTTAGAGCCTGTTGGGATTTCCACCACGACATTGATTTTGCCACCATCAACATCGCCTGCGTCTAGAATTTTGTTAAAATCTACCATTGATATTCTCCAATTGGGTTTACTAAGTGAAAAGTAATATAAAAAACGAAGTCATTGTAATATTAAATGGCTCTAAGTGCAATCTCGCCTTCATGCCTTTTTTGTAGATTGTGTATGAATTTGAGAATAAGTTCGTGCGTTTGATTACTGTTAAATTGACCAAACTGCTCAAGTTTAACCATCGTCATGCCAGCATAGCCACAAGGATTGATGGTATTAAAGGCGGATAAATCGTTTGTTAGGTTGATGGCGATGCCATGATAGCTGTGTCCGTGCTTAATTTTAAAGCCCAAACTTGCGATTTTACCTAACATATCGCCATCAGAATTATAAATATATACTCCAGGAGCATCTCGTCTGGCACGAGCAACCAGAGCATTGGGCAGATAGTCGTTGACGATGTCTTCAATGGCTTGTTCGGCATGACTGACCAAATCTCGCACGCCAAAGCCAATGGCGTGCAAATCCCACAAGAAATAGACGGTAAGCTGACCTGTTCCATGCCAAGTTACCTGACCGCCACGGTCGGTATGAATGATGGGTGTGCCGTTATCATAAAGAATGTGTTCTTTTTTGCCTGCCTGCCCAAGTGTATAGACATCATCATGTTCCACCAGCCACAGTTCATCACAGATAGGCGTGCTTTGTTTTTTGGCATCAATCTTCACAAGGGTTCGCTCAAGCATTGCTGTATGTGTGTCGGTATACTCGGCGTTGGATAGGGTTTTGATTAGAAATTCAGGGACTTCTGGTGGCGAAAAATCGTTAAGTTTAAGACTGGTCATTATTTTTTTCCGATGCACTACCAATTTTATTATTATAGCACAAAAGAGCAAAATGATGGATAAAACCATGATTTAAACCATCGCAGGGACTTAATAAATCCAACTTTGGATTAAAAAATGGGCTGAAGAAAGTGCCAATATACACAAAGATTGATGCAGTGCTTGAAAAGTTTGGTAAATTTCTGTAAGATTTTATGCAACTATCTCAAAAATAAGACGACTTTTTGGTGAAAATGGTGTATGATGAATCATTTTCTTTCATTATTTTATAACACTCATGAAGCTAATTACCACCTCTTTACTGGATAATGACTTATACAAATTCACCATGCTTCAAGCAATGCTGCATCAGTTCCCTCAGACGCATGGTGTATATCAGTTCCGCTGTCGTAATAATGACGATACAGCCTATCCTGTGGCAGACATTAAAGATGACCTAGAAGCTCAGCTTGATGCATTATGCGAATTAAAATTCAAGCAAGATGAATTAGATTATCTTAGAGATTTACGCTTTATCAAGCCTGATTTTGTTGATTATCTAGAATTATTTCAATTAAAACGCCGTTTTATCACAGTGTCTACTGATGATGATAATCATCTGCATATTAAGATAGAAGGGGCGATGATTCAAGCGATGTTCTTTGAGATTTTTGTGCTATCGATTGTTAATGAGCTGTATTATCAAAGACTTGATAATGAACATGTTCGAAACGAAGGACAAAGACGCCTTGATGAAAAAGTGAGCATGATTAAACATTATGAAATGTTGCAACGCTCAGACATACATAATCCTGAATTTGCCGTGGTGGATTTTGGCACAAGACGGCGTTATTCAAAGGAGTGGCAATACCATGTGGTTCGTACGCTTGCCAAAGCTTCTCCGAGTATTTTTAAAGGCACTTCCAATGTGTACCTTGCCAAAGAGCTGAACCTAACCCCAATCGGTACGATGGCTCATGAATTCATGCAGGCATTTCAAGCCTTAGATGTTCGCCTGCGAGACAGTCAAAAGGCGGCACTTGAGTCGTGGGTGCGTGAGTATCGAGGGGATTTGGGCATTGCTTTAACTGATGTGGTGGGCATGGATGCGTTCTTGCGTGATTTTGATTTGTATTTTGCTAAGCTGTTTGATGGGCTGCGTCATGATTCAGGCGATCCGTATGAATGGGGTAATAAGGCTATTGCTCATTACGAAAGTCTAAAAATTGACCCAAAAACCAAAACTTTAACTTTTAGTGATGGACTGACACTACAAAAAGCGTGGGAGCTTCACGAGTATTTTAAAACTCGCATTAAGACAGGTTTTGGTATCGGCACTAATCTGACCAATGACATGGGTCTAACTCAGCTTAATATCGTGTTAAAACTTGTTGAGTGTAACGGTCAGCCTGTCGCCAAGCTCTCTGATAGCCCTGGCAAAACAATGATTGATGATGATACTTATTTGGCGTATCTAAAGAAAGTTTTTGGTGTGCAGTCATAAACCCAACCATCAATCTATAATCTTAAAAACCCTAGCAAGTGGTCTGCTTTGCTAGGGTTTTTTGATGAGTTGGGCGGTTAAAGGAGCTATTCGTCTGCAATACCTAGCTCATCATCAAAGGCTTGTGCTAATGCTTGCTCTACCGCCTGTATTCGCTCTTGACAGACTTTATAGGCGACAATGGATTCTTCTATGGTGGTTATTAGGTTGTCGATGTCTAGCTCATCTGCCTGCTCAAGGTTTTTGGCATTGGTCTTTAGGGTTTGATAAGCGTCTTTAAAAGTAGTTGGGCTTGTCATGGGTTGCTCTGCTGTTCGCTGTTCGTTAAATGGTTATTGTAAAGGATATTGTATGATTTGTTAAGAGTTGGTTTTGCGAAAATAACGCAAGTTGTGGTAAATTCTTTTGCTAATTATAAACGGTGTGTTATTATGTTGTTGATAAGTGTCTTTGTCATGACAGTCATATTGCATGATGACGATATTGCATGATGACAAAGATGGTAAACAAAGCCATAGATGTGCCAGCAATAGTGTGTCTGTGGCCATTTTCCAAAGGTGTATTCTATGGTTCAATCAACCCAAGAAAAAGAGACCGATTTTTCTCTTAGAACAGATTATCAGCACAATGATGACCAAACTCCGCCATCAGGTGCGGTGCGTCCTGATGTGGTCAAAGGGCTTGTTATTACTGTGATTGCGGCAATCATCGCTTATTTTTCAGCAACCAGCTGGCTACCTTTTGAGCCTTTGACAAACAAGGGCTTAGGGCTTGCCATCTTTGTTGGTATTCTTTGGTTGACTGAAGCCATTCACATCACAGCAACAGCAATTTTGGTTCCCCTTTTGGCATTGTTTATAGGCATTCCAGAGTTTGATACCAAAGCGGCTTTAGTCAGTTTTGCTGATCCGATTATTTTTGTGTTTTTTGGTGGTTTTGCTTTAGCAGCAGCCCTTCATGTGCAGAAGCTAGACCGTAAGATTGCTTTTAGTATTGTAAACTTAGCTCAGGGTCATCTAGGCTGGGCGATTACATTGATTTTTGCTGCCACTGGTCTTTTGTCTATGTGGATTAGTAATACCGCCACAGCAGCAATGATGCTACCTTTGGCGATTGGTTTATTAAGCCATGTTGATGCTAAAAAAGATAGAAATACCTTTATTTTTGTACTTTTGGGCATTGCTTATTCAGCATCTATCGGCGGTATCGGTACTTTTATTGGCTCACCACCAAATGGCATCGCTGCCAAAGAATTAGGTCTGGATTTTATTGGCTGGATGAAATTTGGCTTGCCTGTGATGATGGTTATGCTACCAGTGCTACTTGTTGCCATGTATTTTGTTCTTCGCCCAAATTTAAGTCAAAAGGTCAGCATGGAACATGAAGACATTCCTTGGACGACATCTCGGATTTTGACGATTGTTGTATTTTTAATTACCGCAGTGTGCTGGATTTTTGGTAAACAACTTGGCACTGCTTTTGGCTTTAAATCACCTGATGCCGTGATTGCACTATTTGCAGCTGTGGTGGTATTGATGTTGGGTTTGGTGAATTGGAAACAGGTATCTGACAACACCGACTGGGGCGTACTCATGCTGTTTGGTGGTGGTATTGCTTTGTCTAATATTATGAAAAATACAGGTGCTTCAGCGGCATTGGCGGAGCAGATTTCAGGTGTGTTAGCGGGTGCTCCCGCCTTGGTGGTTATTTTGGTGGTGGCTACATTCATCATTTTTTTGACAGAGTTTACCAGCAATACTGCATCAGCTGCACTGCTTGTGCCATTATTTGCACCGATTGGTGCAGTACTTGGATTGCCCAAAGAGGTGTTGGTGATGGTGATTGGCATTGGTGCATCATGTGCCTTTATGATGCCTGTTGCAACACCGCCGAATGCCATTGTCATGGGTACAGGTCATGTTAAGCAGGGCGATATGATGAAGGTTGGGTTTATATTAAACCTTGTTGCGGTCGTCATTGTTACCGTTATGGCATATCTACTTTGGATGTAACTTTTTGTTTATCGGTTGTTTTGAACAAAAAACACTCTGCAGTAGGAGTGTTTTTTGTTTTATTATTGGGTAGTGTTTTTAGATGATGGTATGATTTGTACAGTCAAGCGGGTTCATTTGCACTTAAAAGTGTTCAAGTGTGCTAGCAGAATGCCGTTCAGTGATTGATGGATTTGTCAGGTTGACTTTTAAGATGGTCGGTTTAATGACGGTCTGTTCATTGCTTGTGAAAGAAAATTATCAAATCCAATAAAAAATGTGATAAAATTATAAAAATTTATCCATGACTTTTAAGAGATAGACATTCTTGTCTTATTCATGCTAAATCAATATTCATCAAGGTTGGTTGTTATGTCTGATAAAAATCCAAAGTTTTCTCGTATTCTATTAAAGCTCTCTGGCGAAGCGTTGGCGGGCGGTCGTGATATGGGTATTGATGCTGATATTCTTGATAAGATGAGCCTTTCTATCGCTCATTTGCGTGGCTTGGGTGTGCAAGTGGGCATCGTTGTTGGTGGCGGTAACTTGTATCGTGGTAGCACCCTACAAAAACAAGGCTTGGTTGGTCGTGTTACAGGCGACCAAATGGGTATGTTGGCTACCGTGATGAATGGTCTTGCCATGCGTGATGCTTTGGTGCGTCGTAATATCAAGACACGCTTGATGTCAGCCCTAACCATCTCAACGATTGGTGAGCCGTATTCTAGTCGTGAGGCGATTCGCCATCTTAATAATGGTGAGGTGTGTATCTTCGTTGCTGGTACAGGCAATCCATTTTTTACCACCGATACGGCTGCTTGCTTGCGTGGTATTGAGATTGAAGCAGGTCTTATCCTAAAGGCGACCAAAGTTGATGGTGTATATGACAAAGATCCAAGCATTCATGAGGACGCTGTAAAATATGATAGCTTGTCTTTTGATGAGGTGCTTGAAAGAAAACTTGGTGTGATGGATTTGACTGCTATTGCTTTATGTCGTGAACATAATGTGCCATTGCAAGTCTTTGATATGAATAAATCAAACGCACTGTTAAATGTGGTGATGGGCGAACAAGAAGGTACTCGTGTCTATCACTGATTGGTTGCATAAATAACTTTTTAGGTTTTACTTATTTGAGTAATAATTAAGGAATATATATGATTAACGATATTAAAAAAGACGGCGAAAGCCGTATGCAAAAATCACTAGAAGCACTAGAGAATGCCTTTGCTAAGTTGCGTACAGGTCGTGCTCATCCTGGTGTATTATCAGGTGTGATGGTTAGCTACTATGGCTCTGATATGCCATTAAACCAAGTTGCTAGCATCAATGTTGAAGACAGTCGCACGCTATTGGTGCAGCCATTTGATCGCTCTATGGTGCAGGCAGTGGATAAGGCGATTCGTGAGGCGGATTTGGGTCTAAACCCAATGACTGCTGATGTGATTCGTGTACCAATGCCTGCTTTAACTGAAGAAACTCGCCGTGATATGCAAAAAATCGCTCGTGCTGATGCTGAGTCGGCTCGTGTGTCAGTGCGTAATATCCGCCGTGATATGCTTGGCGACATAAAAAATTTGGTCAAAGATAAAGAAATCTCAGAAGATGATGAGCGTCGTGCTGCTGACGACATTCAAAAACTTACCGATGAGTTCATTAAAACCATTGATGCTCGCCTGTCAAAAAAAGAAAACGAACTGATGGAAGTGTGATTGTTCGGTCATGCCCTAGACTGGCTTTATTCTGATGAATAGACTTTAGGTCAAAAAAAGACTTACGCAAGTTTCAAAATTTGAGTAATTTTGAGATTATGTTGTAAGTCTTTGTTATTATTAAGTTTTTGATAATTTTTCTCGAAGATTAAGACATTATGACAAACACCGCTTTGCCACCACTTGCCACCATACCAAAGCACATTGCCATCATCATGGACGGTAATAATCGCTATGGCAAATCTCATCAGCTTGCCACAGGACAAGGGCATATCAAGGGTAAAGATGCACTTGATCCCATTGTTGAGCATTGCTTGGCTCGTGGTGTGCAAGTCTTAACGGTGTTTGCTTTTTCATCGGAAAACTGGGCAAGACCTAAAGACGAAGTGGATTTGCTGATGAATCTATTGACAACAACCATTCATGAGCAGATGCCTAGAATGCACAAATACCGCATTCGTTTAAGATTTATTGGCGACCGCACACAACTTAGAGATGACCTACAGAGACTTATGGCAGATGCGGAGCGTCAAACGGCTCATTTTGAAGCGATGACATTGGTGATTGCCATTAGCTATGGTGGTCGTTGGGATATTACCCATGCCACCAAAGAACTCGTTAAAGAAGCGATGATGGGAGAGATAAGTGCTGATGATATTGATGAGGTGAGTTTGGCACGCCATATTCAGCTGTCGGATTGCCCGCCTGTAGATATGCTGATTCGCACAGGCGGTGATTATCGCATTTCTAATTTTCTATTGTGGCAGGCTGCTTATGCGGAGCTGTTTTTTACACCAACGCTATGGCCGGAGTTTGAGCCACAGGAACTAGACGAGATGATGGCGATGTTTGCAGGTCGTGAACGCCGTTTTGGTAAAACCAGTGAACAAATCCAGAGTCAAACTAATATGGAGTATTCATCATGTGGCAACGCATAAGAACCGCCATCGTACTGGTCATCATTGTTGGCTTTGCACTGTTTGCAAGCTCTATGCCTATTTTTGTCCTTCCGCTACTAGCAGTGGGGGTGGTTATCGCTTCGCATGAATGGACAAAACTGATGCCTAAGTGGAATAAGCCCATCTTGTTTGTACTGATTACGCTCATCATTACCATCATCTCTATATTTTTTCCAAAAACATGGGTGTTTTGGTGGTCAGCATCACTTGTTATTTGGGCGATGGCATTGTTGTGGGTTAAGCAGTATCCCAATAAAGAAAAGTGGTATGGTCGCCGTTTGGTGTACATGGGTGGTGTGATTTTGACGGCTGCCATTACTGCCATGTATGGGCTATGGCAGATGTCGCCTTGGTGGCTGATGTATGTCTTTTTGTTGGTTTGGTGTGCTGATAGCGGTGCGTATTTTGTTGGTCGCAAACTGGGTAAGACCAAACTTTCTCCTAATGTCTCGCCCAACAAATCGGTTGAGGGACTTGTCGGTGGTCTATTGACTGCAGGCGTGGTGGCTGCGGTCGTGGGTTATTATTTGCAGTTGTCTGGGGTGGCATTGTTTTGGTTTTTGGCACTATCGGCATTGACGGTGGGAGCGAGCGTATTGGGTGATTTGTTTGAGTCCATGCTTAAACGCCGTGCAGGTATTAAGGATTCGGGCAGTATTTTACCTGGTCATGGCGGTGTGCTTGACCGCATTGATTCGTTATTATCTGCCACACCCATCTTTGCGTTGGGGTTTTGGCTGTTACTTGAAATGGGTATTTTTACAAAAGTATGGATAAAAATGAATTTGGCAAATCTGCTGTAGATTTCATGATGATTGGGTTAAATCATCTGAATATTGAGCGACTTTTGTGCCGAATGGATTTTAGGGTTGGTATGTGATGAAATTTTTAGTTATTTTTGTTGGTGGCTTGTTTTTGAGTGCTTGTGCCAGTCATTTGGCGGTAGAAGAACCTACCCAACAGTCTTTTGATAAACATTGTCAAAGACAATTTGCCACACCCAGTCTTGATGACGCTGACTACCAACAAAAAATCAGTGAGTATCACACCAATATCAGTCTTTGCCAAACAATGAACTCTTTTTAATGACAATGAAGCATTCTGTTTTAAACATTAGCCTGCTCGGAGCGACAGGTTCTATTGGTGATAGCACCCTTGATGTCATCGAACAGCATCAAGGGGATTATCATTTATTTGCCGTCTCTGGATTTGCTAATTGGCAAAAGTTGCTTGAGATTTGTGTGAGATTTAACCCCAAATTTGCAGTGGTTGGCGATGAATTTTTTGTGCAATTTCAAGACGAGCTTGATAAGCTGTCATTAAGAACCACTGCCTTACCACAAAGTCTGAGATTAGATTGGGTTGCCAGTCATGATGATGTAGATGTGGTTGTGTGTGCCATCGTTGGTGGGGCAGGGCTTTCATCGACCTTATCTGCTGTGCAAGCGGGCAAAAAAGTCTTGCTCGCCAATAAAGAAAGTCTGGTGATGGCAGGTGATTTGGTCATGAATACCGCCAAGCAGACTGGGGCTGTCATCCTGCCTATTGATAGTGAGCATAATGCAATTTTTCAATGCTTACCACAGGCAGTGCAAACTGATAAGTCATTGCTCAATCATGATAATTTTGGTATAAAAAAACTATGGCTGACGGCAAGCGGTGGGGCATTTTTGCACAAATCTTATGAAGAGATGCAATCGGCAAGCATAACAGATGCGGTCAATCATCCTAACTGGTCTATGGGTTCAAAAATCACGGTAGATTCTAATACGATGATGAATAAAGGGCTTGAATTCATTGAAGCCTGCCATCTATTTGGTGTGGGTGTAGATGATGTAGAGGTCGCCATTCATCCACAGAGCATCGTCCATTCTATGGTAGAATATGTAGACGGTTCGTGGCTAGCACAAATGGGCAATCCAGACATGAGAGTGCCTATTGGTTATGCTTTGGCGTATCCTAACCGCCTTACAACAGGTACTAAGCCACTTAATCTTTTTGATATGGCAAAACTAGAATTTATTGCTCCTGATGAGAAAAAATTTGCCTGTCTGGCACTTGCCAAAAAAGCGATGAAGCTAGGAAATGGGGCGTGTATTGTACTAAATGCCAGTAATGAAGTGGCGGTGAATGCGTTTTTGCATGGTAAAATACGCCTGACCGATATTGCTGTATTGGTTGAAAAATGTCTGGACAATCCGCTATTTCATAACATTTTAAGTAAATCTTATGATGATTTGGCGGATATTTTAGCACTTGATGAGCAGGTGAGAGCGACCGCTTGGGCATTACTACAAGAATTTTAGAAATTAAAGAGCTAAAGATTGATTATGGCTATGAATGGATTATTGATGTTTTTGGCGGCGGTCTGTGTGCTTGGACCGCTTGTGGCATTGCATGAATGGGGTCATTATATCGTTGCACGATTGTGCGGGGTGAAGGTTTTGACCTACTCTATTGGCTTTGGACCCAAACTGTTTGGCTGGACGAGTAAAAAATCTGGCATTGATTATCGTATTTCTGCCATTCCTTTGGGTGGGTATGTCAAAATGCTTGATGAGCGAGAGGTTGAGGTGGTGCAACACGAGCGACATTTAGCCTTTAATAATCAACATCCATTAAAGAAAATTGCCATCGTAGCAGCAGGTCCTTTGATGAATTTTATCATTGCCATCGGATTGTTTTTTGTGCTGTTCATGCAGCCGTCCGAACAGCTAAACACTCGCATTGGCAAGGTGCTAGATGGAACGCCAGCTGCAGGTGTATTGTCGGTTGGAGAAAAAATCACAGGCATCGATGGTAGGTCCATCAATACTTGGGAAGAGCTAAATTATGCCTTAGCACATCGCATGGGCGAGACGGGCAGTCTTGAGGTTGTGGTTGAACAGGGCGGTAAATTTTCACAAAAGATGGTGCCAATCACGACATTCATGCAAGGTGAGCAACAAGGTCAAGATGCCATTTCAAGCCTTGGGGTATTGCCTTATCAGCCTGTGATAGAGCCTGTGTTGTCGGAGGTTGTGCCTGATGGTGCAGCAGCCTTGATGGGGCTAAAGGTGGGTGATAGAGTTACTGCCATTAATGACACGCCCATCAAAAATTGGATAGACGCCACGCCCATCATCCGCCAAAATCCTGAAAAAATGCTGGATTTTCATATCATAAGAGACGGTCAGCTGATGGTGGTTAAGGTCATGCCAAAAGGCATTAAACAGCACAATCAGGTGGTTGGTCAAATTGGCGTTAGAGTGAGTCATCAAGGAATAATGTCCATTCCTGCAGAGTATCGCATGATGGTGGGGTATAGCCCAGCACAGGCAATCGCTAAAGCATTCACCAAGACTTATGATTTATCCACAATGACCATTGACGCCATTGGCAAGATGATTACAGGGCTGATAGGCATTGAGAATATCTCAGGTCCTATTACTATCGCTGAAGTATCAAAGACGAGTTTTGAGATTGGTTGGGAGCAAGTATTATCGACCGCCGCCATCATTAGTTTATCTCTTGCTGTGATGAACCTGCTACCCATCCCTGTGCTTGATGGCGGTCATTTGGTATTTTATACCTATGAATTGATTCGTGGCAAGCCAATGAGTGAGTCGGTTCAAGTGATTGGATTGCGTTTGGGTATGTCCTTACTGCTGTGTTTCATGTTGCTTGCAATCGGTAACGATATCATGCGATTGTTTGGCTAATGGCTCAAAATTTAACAATTTAACCATTTATTTTAAAAAAATTGCCAAAAATTGCGAATAAATCTCTTTTGGGGCTTGCCAAAATCGCTTTTTTGGCTTAATTTAGCACGGTTAATGTTGTGTCTTTCTGCTCATTGCTTCTTTTGGATTATTTTTCAATTTGGGCGATGATATGGATATGGCACACATCTTTAAAATTGATAATAATTGTGGATATGATTTTATGTGTATGCCTAAGTTTTCAGGTTTTGTAACTACTTCAATTTCTACCGCCATCATCATGGCGATGACAACATCTGCCCACGCACAGGCCTTTATTGCTAATGATATTGCGATCAATGGTTTACAGCGTGTTACCATTGAAAGTTTACAAACAACCTTGCCCATTCGCTTGGGTCAAAGCGTGAGCGAGGAACAGCTTGCTCAGAGTATCCGTGCATTGTATGCAACAGGGCACTTTTCAAATGTGCAAGCTGAAGTTAAAGACGGTGGGGTGTTGTTTCATGTAACAGAACGACCTGTGATTGCAGAAATTAACTTTAAGGATAATAAACTCATTCCAAAGCAAGGTCTTGAAGAAGGCTTAAAAATGGCAGGTCTGACCGTTGGGGGTGTGCTAAAGCAATCCACTGTAAATGCCATTGAAAATGAGCTAAAAAACCAGTATATCTCGCAAGGCTATTACAACAGCGACATTAAGGTTAATCAAACCGAACTAGATGGCAACCGAGTTAAGCTAGATGTTGAGTTCATTGAAGGTAAGGCGGCAAAAGTTGTTGATGTCAATATTATTGGCAATAAATATTTTAGTGATGAAGACATCAAAGATGAGCTGACTTTAAAAGATAGAGTGATAAACCCGCTTTCAAAAGCCAACCGTTATAGTCAGGAGCGATTAAATGCCAGCCTTGAAGCTTTGCAGGTAAAATACCTAAATGAAGGCTTTGTGCGTTTTAAGGTAGAAAATTCTAGCCTATCCATTGATGAGGAAAAGGATAAGGTATTTGTTGAGATTGCCGTTAGTGAGGGCGAGAGATATAATTTTGGTAAGACGCAATTTTTGGGTGATGTTACCTATGAGATTGATGAACTACAAAAGTTCGTAAACTTTCAAGAGGGCGACAATTATTCACAAGCCAAACTTGACGAGGTTACCACCAAGCTTGCTGGTAAATTCGGTGATGATGGCTATTATTATGCCCAAATTCGCCCAATTACACGAATCAATGATGAGACTCGCACGGTAGATATTGATTATTATATTGATCCTGTACGCCCTGTGTATGTACGCCGTATTAACTTTGCAGGTAACTCAAAGACCAAAGATGAAGTGCTACGCCGTGAAATGCGTCAGCTAGAAGGGGCATTGGCATCAAACTCTCAAATTCAGCTGTCTCGTATACGCCTAATGCGTACAGGTTTCTTTAAAGATGTGCAGGCTGAAGTTATCCCTGTCCCAAACACTCCTGACCAAGTGGACATCAGATTTACTGTACAAGAACAGCCATCGGGTTCATCAACCATCGCTGCAGGTTATAGTCAGTCTGGTGGTTTGACTTTCCAGTTGGAATTATCGCAGTCAAACTTTATGGGTACTGGTAATCGTGTTAATACATCATTTTCTCGTTCAGAGACTCGTGATGTGTATAACTTTGGTATGACCAATCCATTCTTTACTGAAAATGGTGTTTCACAAAGTGTGAATGCTTACTATCGTAAAACCAAGTATGACAATAGGAGTATCAGTAATTATGTGCTAGATTCCTATGGCGGTACGCTAAGTTATGGTTATCCTATCAATGAAAATCAGCGTATTAGTGCAGGTTTTAATATTGATAATACCAAGATTCAAGGTGGTCGTGGCATGGCGGTTAGCAATGTCAAGCGATTACTTGAAGATGGCGGTAAAATTACGATATTTGATGGGAATAAAGCAGGCTTTAGCCATAATTACACCTCGTATAATGCCACATTGGGCTGGAGCTATTCAAGTTTGGATAAACCAGTGTTCCCAACTAAGGGTATGAGCCACAATGTTGATCTTACCTTAGGCTTTGGCGATAAGACATATCAAAAAGCCGTGTACACTGGTAATATTTATCATCCTTTATGGAAGGGTAGTATCCTGCGTGGCTACACCAGACTGGGCTATGGCAATGACTTGCCATTTTATGAAAACTTCTATGCAGGTGGTTATGGCTCGGTGCGTGGCTATAATGCTTCAAGTTTAGGTCCTCGTTCACAAAGATATGATGTTGCCAGTCAGCAGGAGCGACATCGATTGGGGGAAAATGTCGGTGGTAATGCCTTGGCTACCTTTGGTGCAGAACTGATTTTACCATTACCATTTAAAGGTGATTGGGTTGACCAAGTCCGTCCTGTACTATTCTTTGAAGGTGGTCAAGTGTTTGATACCACAGGTATGGATAAGCAAAAAGTGAATCTAAAGCAAATCACCAATGGTAATGCCCAATCAACAAGCTACACTGTGCTAGAGCAAGATAAAGAGCTTCGCTATAGTGCAGGTATTGGTGCAACATGGTACACGCCAATTGGACCATTATCTATCAGCTATTCAAAGCCGATTAACAGCAAAGCTAATGATGAGACTGAAAAAGTCCAATTCCAAATCGGTAGCGTGTTCTGATGGCAACGCTCCTACAGCTGATTGAAGTGATTGAAAAAGTACAGCCTGTTTTAAACAAGGCTGTACTTGGCATATCTGACACCCAAAAAACTGTACTGCGTGTGGCGAATTTATCAGATGCCGATGCTGATGCTGTGGCATTCATCGCTCACACCAAGTATGGCGATGACTTGATGAGTAGCCAAGCAGGTGTCATCATTGCAAGCGAGTCGTTCACGCAATCCATTCCTAATACAGCGGTCGCCATCATCGTCAAAGATGCGTACTTGGCATATGCTTGTGTTAGTCCACTATTTGCTTATGAGCCCAAACAGGTATCAAACATACACCCAACCGCCATTATCTCACCAACAGCCGTGCTGGCAGAGGGTGTGAGTATCGGTGCTTATAGCGTGATTGGTGAAAATGCACAGATTGGGGCGAACTCTGTCATTGGGTCAAATGTAACGATTGATGATTTTGCGGTGCTTGGGGAGCGTTGTCAGATTTCTTTTCATGTCAGCATCGCTCATCACAGTCAGCTTGGTGATGAAGTAAGCATTCATGCCCATGCTAGTATTGGGGCAGAAGGCTTTGGTTTTGCCCCAAATCCGACCAAAGAGGGGTTTCGTTGGCAGCGTATCGCACAGTTGGGGCGAGTGGTCATTGGTAGCCGAGTGCGTATTGGTAGCAATACTTGCATTGACCGTGGGGCGGTTGGTGATACGGTCATTGGTAATGATGTCATTATTGATAATCTGGTGCAGATTGCCCATAATGTGCATATTGGCGATGGCACAGCGATTGCTGCAAAAGTTGGCATTGCAGGCAGTACGCATATTGGTCGTCATTGCATCATTGGCGGGGCAGCTGGCATCACAGGGCATATCACGATTGCTGATGGAGTTACCATTACCGCCATGACAATGGTAACCAACCATATCAAAGAAGCAGGTAGCTACTCATCAGGTACAATCGCCATGCCGACAGCCAAATGGCGTCGTGCCACCATCAAGTTCCGTCAGTCTGGTGAAAAATAATCAAAAGCCTGTTTGGATTTATTTTATAAAATATAAATAAAGTACTATTTACTGTTCTTATACTAAGGATACACCATGTCAAATACCACCATCGATATTGATCTACTCACCCAAGAGGATTTGGACGCACTAAATGAGCGAGGGGTTATCTTGCCTTTAAAATACGACCAAATCAAGCACTATCTGCCACATCGTTATCCGTTCATGCTAATTGACCGTGTAACTGCTTGCTCGCCTAATCATTGGATTACTGGCTACAAGAACATTACAATCAATGAAGAGCTGTTCAATGGGCATTTTCCTGACAATCCCATCGTGCCAGGCGTACTGATGGTTGAAGCGATGGCTCAGTTGTCGGGTATTTTGGGTTTTATTAGTGCAGGTCAGACTTCTAAAAGTGGCTACTTGTATCTGTTTGCAGGTGTGGATAAGGTACGCTTTAAAAAGATGGTTAGTACAGGCGATACTTTGGTGATTCGTTCAAAGGCGACCAGAAGTGTGCGTGATATTTACAAGTTTGAGTGTACTGCTCATGTTGATGGTGAGTTGGCGTGTAGTGCTGAGATTATGATTGCTCGTCAAAATGTTGCTGATTTGTGATTGATGAATGTAGTGAGATGTATTAAACTAGGTAATAAATTTCAAGCTAAGACTTGGTTGGTTATACTAAATAGTATGACAATCATGTTAACTATAAAAATCATGGATAATACCATGTGGGAGTTTTTGGGGTAGGTATGAGCATTCACCCAACCGCCATCATTGATGAATCCGCCATCATTGATGAAACAGCTGTTATTGGTCCTTATTGTATTGTTGGTAAGAATAGTAAAATTGGTGCACACACGATACTAAAAAATCATGTCATTGTGGGTGAGAATACCACGATTGGTGAGCATAATGAGATTTATCAGTTTGCTAGTATTGGTGAAAATCCGCAAGATTTAAAATATGCAGGCGAGACGACTTATCTGGAAATCGGAGATTATAATTGCATCAGAGAGTCTTGCACCTTTCATCGTGGTACGGTTCAAGATCGTGGCTTAACTAAGATTGGTAGCCATAATCTATTTATGGTCAATACGCACATCGCTCATGATTGTGTGGTGGGTGATCATAATGTGCTTGCTAATAATGTTGGTGTGGCAGGGCATAGCCATATTGGTCATTATGTGATTATCGGTGGTCAGTCAGGTATCCATCAGTTTTGCCGTATCGATGATTATAGTATGATTGGTGGTGCAAGTCTCGTCTTAAAAGATGTGGCGGCATTTACGATGGTTTTGGGCAATCCTGCTAAGACGCATGGCATCAATAAAGAGGGTATGCGTAGAAAAGGCTGGAGTGCCGAGACGATTAAAATACTAGACGATGCTTATCGGGTGGTATTTCGCTCAGGTCTGATTCGTGGGCAGGCATTAGATGAATTACAAAAGCTGGTCGTTCATGAACCTAAGGTTCAGCTGTTTATCAACTCTCTACAAAATAGTCAGCGAGGCTTAACTCGCTAATTTAATCCGTTGATACAAAAACCCATAACTTTTAGCTAGGGGTTTTTGTATTTTATTTTATTTGACTTTTGTTTATTAATAAATCAAACTATTATAGCAACAATACTGCAAGATATATTTGTAAGGTTGTTAATTAATAGGTAAGTAATCAGTGATCGTTGGGCTGATTGTGCCATGACGATGAAAAATGATAAACAGATAAGGAGAGTTTATGTCTGTGCAACGAGAAAGTTGGTCGGCACGCTCTGGATTTATTTTGGCTGCCATTGGTTCGGCAGTCGGCTTAGGGAATATTTGGCGTTTTCCGTATGTTTCTTATGAAAATGGTGGTGGTGCGTTTTTTATTCCGTATTTGATTGCCTTAGCGACAGCAGGTTTCCCACTATTGTTTTTGGATTATGTGGTTGGGCAAAAGTACCGTGGTGCACCGCCAACCGCTTATGGACGCATGGTAAAATCTGCCGAAGGCGTGGGTTGGTGGCAAGTATTGGTCTGCTCTGTCATTGGTATTTATTATGCTAGCGTGCTTAGCTGGGCAGGTCAATATACCCTGTACTCATTTAGCCAAGCGTGGGGCGAAGATACAGAAAGTTTCTTTTTTAATCACTATCTACAAAACGGCTCAGGGTTAGATTTTACCTTTGTGCCAAGCCTATTCATTGGCGTTGTGGTGGTGTGGGCAATTGTGCTATTCATCATGTATGGTGGTATCAGAAAAGGCGTTGAGCTGGTTAATAAGATTTTTATTCCATTGCTTGTTGTTATGTTTGCCATTATGGTGATTCAAGCGGTGCGTCTGCCAGGTGCAGTTGAGGGTCTTAATACCTTCTTTACACCAAACTGGGCGGCGATGGCAAACCCAAAAGTATGGCTTGCGGCTTATGGTCATGTGTTCTTTTCAATGTCTATCGGCTTTGGTATTATGGTAACTTACTCATCATACCTAAAAAAGAACGCCAACCTGACAGGTTCTGGACTGATGGTTGGTTTTGCCAACTCATCATTTGAAATCTTAGCGGGTATTGGTATTTTCTCGGTGCTTGGCTTTATGGCGGCGGCATCAGGCAAGCCTGTGGCAGAAGTTGTCTCTGGCGGTATTGGCTTGGCTTTCGTGGCTTTCCCAAAAATCATCTCAAGCATGGGTGATGCTGGCACGATTATCGGCGTGTTGTTCTTTGCTTCGCTATTTGTAGCAGGTCTGACCTCGATGGCAAGTATTATTCAAGTGCCAATCTCTGCGGTTGAAGATAAATTTGGTTGGTCGCACAAAAAAGCCGTTACCATCGTTGGTGGCATTTCGGCAATCATTTCTATTGTACTGTTTTCAACTAAGACGGCGATTACCTTTGTTGATATCATCGATCATTTTGCCAATAATATTGGCGTGGTGTTTGGTGCGATTTTGTCAATCATCTGGGTAACTTGGCTAAACCGTGGTTTGCTTGATAAACTTATCCGCCACATCAATGGTATTTCAAGTGTCAAAGTGGGTGCAGGTTGGTCGTTTGTATTAACTGTAATTACGCCAATCTCATTGATTGCTGCGTTGGTACTTAGCCTAAAATCACTGCTGACCGAAGGTTATGATAGCTATAACTTCATCACGCAACTTATCTTTGGTTGGGGTGTGGTAGCAATCTTTGCTATCGGGGCAATGCTACTAACAAAAGCTCGTGGACATAGTTCTCATGGCGAACAAAAGGGAGATTATTATGAATAGCACAGCTTTAATTATCATGATAATAGCATTGGCTGCTATTTGGGGTGGCTTGATTTTATCCGCCATCCATTTGATAAAAAACCCTGATATTGATATGGATGAAGTACCAAGTGAGTAATTTGCCAAGTTGGTGAGTGGCTCACTCAGTTAAAAAACACACGCTTTATTGGGCGTGTGTTTTTATCTGGTTTTAAGAAGTTGAGTTTGCCGATATTTTGTAATCAGCTAAGCTCTAATGCAGGCACTTCCAACCCTTGTTTGGTATAAAATTGTGCCACAAATGCCCCAAAACGGTCTTCTTCAATACTGGCTCTAATGCCTGCCATGAGATTTTGATAAAAGCGTAGGTTGTGAATGGTGTTTAATTGAGCAGATAGCATTTCATTGCATTTGTGCAGATGATGTAAATAGGCACGGCTAAAATTCTGGCAAGTATAGCAGTCGCATTCACTATCTAAGGGTGATGTGTCATGACGATGGACAGCATTTTTGATTTTTATCGCCCCTGTTGATGTGAACAGATGACCGTTTCTTGCGTTGCGAGTTGGCATGACACAGTCAAACATATCCACACCACGACGCACCACCTCAATAATATCAACAGGAGTGCCTACGCCCATCAAGTAGCGTGGCTTATCGGACGGCATAAGATTGGGTAGATAATTGAGTACGCCCATCATCTCATCTTTTGGTTCGCCCACCGAAAGACCGCCAATGGCATAGCCATCAAAAGGCATCTTTAACAGTCCTGATAGCGATTTTTCACGCAAATCTCGATACATAGAACCTTGAATGATGCCAAACAGAGCATTTTTATTGCCCAGTTTTTGATGTTCATCAATGCACCGTTGCCCCCAGCGAAGTGAAAGCTCTAAAGATTTATCCGCCTCAAGATGGGTGGCAGGGTAAGGTGTGCATTCATCGAACTGCATGACGATATCGGAGTTTAGCGATTTTTGGATTTGCATTGAAATCTCAGGCGACAAAAATACTTTAGCTCCGTCAATCGGCGAGCGAAAATACACGCCTTCCTCTTTGATTTTACGCATTGCTCCAAGACTAAATACCTGAAAACCACCAGAATCCGTCAAAATTGGTTTATCCCAACCGATAAAGTCATGCAGTCCGCCAAACTGATCAATAACAGCAGTGGTAGGGCGAAGCCATAGATGAAAGGTATTGCCCAAAATGATGTCTGCACCGATGGCATGGATGTCTTTAGGTAGCATCCCTTTGACAGTGCCATAAGTTCCTACAGGCATAAAAGCAGGGGTCTGTACTTGTCCGTGTGCTAAATGAACCGTGCCTCTTCTGGCACGAGTGGTAGAGCAGGTGTTATGTAGAGTAAATTTCATATGATTGGTCTTAATTGGTAATGTGGGTGAATTTTTTAACAGTGCTATTTTTACAAGGTTATTTTGATAAAGTCATCATAATAAAAACCTGTTATTTTGCCTATCGGTCTTGTGTTAGTTTTTATCCAGTAACATTGCATCGCCATAGCTAAAAAAGCGATAACGCTCACTGATGGCATGAGCATAAGCTTGTTTGATGTTGTCAGTGCCAGCAAAGGCAGACACAAGCATCAGCAGGGTGGATTTGGGTAGATGAAAATTGGTAATCAATCTATCCACCACACCAAAGTGATAAGGCGGATAAATAAAAATTTGTGTATCACCACTAAACTCGGTCAGTTTGCCATCTACACGATGTAGATGGGCGGTCTCTAGCGTACGAGCAACGGTCGTGCCTGCAGCGATGATTTTCCCACCATTTGCCTTGGTTTCATTGATTTGATTGGCGGTTGCTTGTGGCAAGTGAGCGTATTCAGCGTGCATGATATGCTCTGATAGATTCTCTGCTTTAACAGGAGTAAAAGTACCTGCACCAACTTGAAGCGTTACAAAGGCAATCTTAACACCTTGATTTTTTAATTCATTTAGCACTTTTTCATCAAAATGTAGGCTTGCGGTTGGTGCAGCAACACTGGCCGCTTTGGCAGGGTCATAAAATACCGTTTGATAACGAGTGTCATCATCTTGGTCGGCTTTGCGTTCAAAATAAGGCGGAATAGGCATCTGCCCATAGCGTTCCAAGTCTGGTAAAATCGGTGCATTAAACTGCAAGATGAATAAGTTTTTGTTTCGTCCACACATGGTGGCTGTTATGTTGCCGTCCGCCAAACTGACTGTCTGCCCAAGTTTTAGGGCACGACTAGAGCGAACATGACCGTGAGCGATGCGTTGCTCATGATTGGTGATGCGTTCAATAAGCACCTCCACCGCACCACCTGTATCCTTAATGCCAAATAGCCGAGCCTTCATCACTTTAGTGTCGTTTAACACAAGCAAGTCGCCTTTATTTAATAGGCTGGGCAAATCGGTGAATGCCAAATCCGTGCGTCTGTTGCCTTGCACATGAAGCAGGCGAGAAGCTGAACGCATAGCGAGCGGATAACGAGCGATGAGTTCGTCAGGTAAATGGTAATCAAAATCGGCGGTCAGTAGTGGCGTGGTCATGAGTTTTGTTTTCATAAAAAGCCTATTCTATCAAATTTTTGGCAAAAATTGGATGTTCTGCTGATTTTTTCTTATAAAATTAAACGATATCTTTGTTGGGCTGTTCGTAAATCGCTTAGATGGTTTCAGTCATGCTTGTTTGGATGTTTTATATGGCGACATAGACCAAAGCTTAGGGCTGATGGGTTATTTGGTTGATTTTGATAAAAGCAATGTATGACCTAATAAAATCATGCTACAATAAAGTAAGTCTATCATATGGCGGTTTTGCCAAAAACATACGCTAACTAACATTGATACCAATCCATAACCAATAAGATACCATGTTTAATCCCTTTAAAAAGAAAACAACCATCAGCATGACTGATATTAATAAAGTGATGAGTGAATTTACTTTATATGAGCAGTCGTTGGCGACTTATATAGATGGTCATGAGCTAAGTGGCGATACACTAAACCTAACCCTAAAAGTGCATAAAAATGCCAACCAAGCCGAGCTTGAAAAGGTGTATCACGACCTAAGGAGCAGACTGCATCTAATTGGTGTTGGGGAGGTAAATCTTAATGTTGTTTTGTCTGATAAAGTTGCCCCAACTGGCACAAAAATAGATATCAGTGGTCAGCAAAAGACGGGTGTGCAGAATTTTAATCCCAATAACAGTGTTCAAGATGGCAGTGATGCCATGTCAGAGCAATCTACACCCACCAAATCCGTCTCTAGGCAGTCTGATATCGCTGTGCATCCACGCATTCGCCATATCATTGTTGTGGCATCTGGCAAGGGGGGTGTGGGTAAATCTACCACCACTGTGAATATCGCCCTTGCTTTACAGAAGCTTGGTAAGAGAGTAGGTATCTTAGATGCCGACATCTATGGGCCATCTGTGCCTGATATGCTTGGTGTGGTAGGGGTAAAACCTGCTGTTGAAAACGATCAATTTGTACCAATAGATGCTCATGGGCTTGCTATGCTCTCTATTGGTAGCTTGCTAGAGAGTGATAATACCCCAGTGGCATGGCGTGGCATCAAGGCGACAGGTGCTTTGATGCAACTATACAATCAGACTAACTGGCCACATCTTGACTATCTGGTTATTGATATGCCGCCTGGTACGGGCGATATTCAGTTAACCCTTGCTCAGCGTATTCCGATTACAGGAGCGGTGATTGTTACTACGCCACAGCACATCGCTTTACTTGATGCTCAAAAAGGCATGGAAATGTTTTTTAAGACTGATATCCCTGTTATTGGTGTGGTGGAGAATATGGCACTACACACTTGCACGAATTGTGGTCATGTAGATGCTATTTTTGGGGAAAATGGCGGCAAGGGTCTAGCCAAGCGTTATCAAGTGCCATTATTGGGACAGCTTCCGCTTGCCACAGGCATCCGTGAGAATATGGATAAAGGCAGTCCAAGCGTGCTATTGGGTGATGACTTTTCGGTGTATTATGAGCATATCGCTAACAATATTGATGGTCAAATTGGTAAGTTTGATAAAGGAGAAAGTGGGCGGATATTTTAATTGGCTTGATAAAAAGTCTAATGCAATATCGGTACTTTAAATTGCCTAAGTCATCATTATCCTTTATAATGCAAAAATTTTTAGTAGCGTATTGTTTGTGGTTTTAGCCATAAGGCAAAGAATTTTACAATAAATATTTTAAGTGAGAAATCATTATGTCCATCAAGTCAGACCGCTGGATTCGTCAAATGGCGACAGAGCATCAGATGATTGCTCCGTTTGAGCCAAACCAAATCCGCCATAATGAACAAGGCGATAAAATCGTCAGTTACGGCACATCAAGCTATGGCTATGATGTTCGCTGTGCCAATGAGTTTAAGGTGTTTACTAATGTGCATTCCGCCATTGTTGACCCTAAAAACTTTGATGAAAAAAGTTTTATTGATATTGTCGGTGATGAATGCATCATTCCGCCAAACTCATTTGCATTGGCTCGTACGGTAGAGTATTTTAAGATTCCACGAGATGTGCTGACCATCTGTTTGGGCAAATCTACTTATGCACGCTGTGGAATCATCGTTAATGTTACACCCTTAGAGCCTGAATGGGAAGGCCATGTTACTTTGGAATTTAGTAATACCACCAATCTACCTGCACGCATCTATGCAGGCGAGGGCGTGGCACAGATGCTATTTTTTCAATCTGATGAGGTGTGTCAAACTTCCTATAAAGACCGTGGTGGTAAATATCAGGGACAGACAGGCGTTACATTACCGAAAACTTAATGTCATTGAGTGATACTTGGTTACATAAGTTAAACCGCAATTTTCAAAAGATTGTTCTACAATGAGCGATCTTTTGTTTTTTATGACTATTTTGGTTTAAGATTTGGCAGGTTGGATATTGGCGAAAAATCACCAGTTTGATGCTAAAATGGCACGCCAACGAGCAAGAAAATAGCCCAAAAGCTAAATCATTTTGAGCCAGAAGAAACCATTAAATGGAATGATTATTTGTCATCAGTGATTAAGGCATGGGTCTTGGCATTAACAGGATGCGTGGGCTGTGTTTTGTGGAAATAGACTAAAAAGATGGAGCGAGTATGTACCGTCAATGTTTGGTGGCAGCGTTTGGGCTGATGGCTCAAGTTGGGCTGGCAAATTCATCGGAGATTTCTAATACATCAATACAGAGCATTCATGATGATATCCATGAGCAGGCACTACCCCATGCCATCAAAGCTAAGATGATGGCGGCAGGGCTGTCTGACGAAGAGATAAGTCTGTGGATTGAGCCATTAGACGGCATTAGTATTGCAAAAACACCCACTCAAGCCATTAGACGACATACTCCAATCGTCCGCCACCGTGCCGATAAGCTGCGTACACCTGCATCCACCCAAAAGCTCATCACAACCTTGATTGCTCTGCACACTTTGGGGGAGAACCACCGTTGGTTTACTCGTATCTATCCTAAGGGTGTGATATTAAATGGGGTGCTGTATGGCGATTTGGTCATCAAAGGCTCTGGCGATCCTTCTATGACGCATGATAGACTTGTTGCCATGCTTGAGCAAGTACAAAAGCAAGGCATACGCCATATTCATGGTGATATCATCATTGATAACTCAGCTTTTACCAATGTTAAATACGACATTCAGGCTTTTGACGGGCAGGGGTTTCGTGCTTATAATGCTGCACCGAATGCTTTTTTGGTTAATTTTGGCACAGTGGAAGTTGATGTTTTACCATCAGGGCATGATAAGTTGGTACAGATTGGTAATAAAAAAGCCATTGCTTTTACCCCGACAGACGCACAAAGTGCTGCTGTGCGAGTGTTGCCACCACTTGATGATTTTGATGCACCAACTCAAATCGCTGCTAATCATACCAGTTGCTTAAACGACACCAAATTTCATCTGACGGATACAAAGCTGACCATCTTAAGTGGTACACGGGCTTCTTGTGGTAGGCGGTCTTATTGGCTAACTTTTGCTGATTCGGATACTTTAGCACTCAAGGCGGTAAAGGGTGTTTGGCGGTCACTAGATGCTAAATTTTCAGGTCATGTTCGCATACAGACGGATGTTGATAGCCCGACTATTGCATGGCTTAGCTATCCATCTAGACCGCTATCAGAGCAGATTTATCTTATTAACCAATACTCTAATAATGTCATGACCGAACAGGTGGCATTATCGTTGCCATTATCCATACCGATGTCAGGACAGTCTAAGATGAGCGACTACTCTCGTGCGTTTAACTTCATTAATAAATGGTGGCAGACACACTTAACCACGCAACCGCCCATCATGAGCAGGGCATCTGGATTGTGCAGGGATTGTGGCATTACAACAAGTGCGATGGCGGATTTGTTGATATTTGCTTATCATCAGCCAAATTTTGAGGTGTTCAAGGAGTCATTACCGATTGCAGGGCAGACAGGGACAATGCTGTCTTTGGCAGAGCGTGATGCTAGCCATCCTGCCATCGGTCGTGCTTATGTCAAGACAGGCACGCTCAACAATGTCAAAAGTTTGGCTGGATATGTGATGGATACACAAGGCAGATGGTATGTGTTGGTTGCCATCATCAACGCCCCTAATGTGGGGCATGATAGCCGTGCCACCGCTGTGCTTGATGAGACTTTGAGCTATATTGCCACACGCTGACGGTAGATTGGGCTAAAATAAAAACAGCCCTTAGTTGGGCTGTTGTGTGAATGATGGGTTTTAATGATTTTATATCAACAACTCAAGCACTGCCTTTGAGCCAACAAAACCAACAGCAAGTAAAATAAAGCCATAGATGGTAAAATTAGCAGCACGCTTGCTACGCCAGCCAAAGCGGTAATGTCCGATGATAAAAATACCAAAGATAAGCCATGACAGCACGCTAAAAAACAGCTTGTGAGCGATGTGCTGTGCCATGATATCATAAGTTGAGACAAAGCCAAGACCTAAGGCGATACTTAAAATCACAAAGCCAGCTAAAATCATGTCAAAAAGCAAGTTTTCCATGCTCTGCAAACTTGGTAGCTTACTTACCCAAAAACGATGAATGGTCTGATGTTTTAGCTCTCGGATTTGTAGTTTTAGAATGATTGCTTGTACAGTCGCCATCAGTAGTACACAATAAGCAGCAAAAGACAGTAAAATATGGGCTTGTAGTATTGATGTCAGCTCACCTAAAGGTTCGTACGGTGCTCGCCCAAAAAACCCCACACTAAGACCAGCTAAAGCAGTTGGGACGGCAAGTATGCCCAAACTCATGATGGGGCGATATAAACAAAACAACACAAAAAACACCAAAAAAAACAGACTGATTAGGCTGATGGTGTTAAAAATGTGTAGATTAAGACCGTAGGCAGTGATGATTTGCGGAAATAATAAAAACGCATGCAGTCCTGCACCGATCAATAAGGCGGTGATAAAAATTTGTTTGTTAATGGGTTGTTGTTTGGCGAGTTTTTGATACAAAAAACCAACAACTGTTGCATAAATTATCGCAGTGATGACATAGATACTAAGCACAAGAACCCCTAATTTGGATAAAAATTGCAAAAAACGAGCATTTTTTATCACACCTTTTAATTTAAATTGGCATAATTGCATAATTTATCATAAAATAGACGGTATTTGTAGTTTTCGCATTGTTTGATTTTAGATTAATTTGGAAAAATTATGTTTGATACGCTAACCGAACGACTTTCTGACAGCCTTCGCAACATCGCTGGTACAGGACAGTTGACTGAAGATAACATTAAAGATACACTGCGTGAAGTGCGTATGGCACTTTTAGAGGCGGATGTGGCACTACCTGTAGCTCGTGAATTTGTCGCTAAGGTCAAAGAAAAGGCATTGGGTCAAGAGGTGCTCAAAGAGCTTGCTCCAGGTCAGGCTTTTGTTAAAATCGTTTATGATGAACTTACCGAGATGATGGGTTCTGCCAATCAGTCTTTGGAGATGACAGGAAAATCGCCTGTTGTCTATCTGTTGGCAGGTCTGCAGGGTGCAGGTAAAACCACGACTGCAGGTAAACTTGCCAAATACATTCAAGATAAACAAAAGAAAAAAGTCATGCTTGTGTCGGCTGATGTATACCGTCCTGCTGCCATTAATCAGCTTGAATTTGTCGCAGGGCAAGTTGGGGCGATGTTCGTGCCATCAAGTGTGAGCGAAAACCCTATTGATATTGCCCGCCGTGCTATTGAAGAAGCAAAAATCAAGTATGCCGATATCCTAATTATTGATACTGCAGGTCGCTTGGCGATTGATGAGGAGATGATGGATGAGATTAAGGCATTAACAGCAGCGGTCAACCCAACCGAGACTTTGTTTGTTGTGGATAGCATGACAGGTCAGGATGCGGCTAATACCGCCAAAGCCTTTAATGACGCATTGCCGTTGACAGGTGTCATTTTGACCAAAACTGATGGCGATGCTCGAGGTGGGGCGGCGTTGTCGGTGCGTGCCATCACAGGCAAGCCGATTAAGTTTTTGGGTCGTGGTGAGAAACTAGAAGCACTGGAGTTATTCCACCCAGAACGAATCGCACAAAGAATCTTGGGTATGGGTGATGTGTTAAGTTTGGTTGAGGAGGTTGAGAATAAGATCGACCGTGAGCAAGCTGAACGCATGGCAAAAAAACTCCAAAAAGGTGGTGAGTTTGACCTAGAGGACTTACTCAATCAGTTCCAGCAAATGAAAAATCTAGGCGGTATGGCAGGCTTTTTGGATAAAATGCCAGGCATGGGTGGTGCCGATTTACAAAAAGCGATGGAAGAAGCAAAACCTGAAGAGAAGGTTAAAGAGATGGAGGCACTCATTCACTCAATGACGCCATTTGAACGCCAAAACCCTGATAAGATTACCCCTAGCCGAAAACGCCGTATTGCTGCAGGCTCAGGCAAACAAATCCAAGATGTCAATCGCTTGCTTAAACAACACAAGCAGATGGCAAAAATGATGAAGATGATTAGCCGTCCTGATGGCATTGGCAAGATGATAAAAGCGGTGCAAGGTTTAACCAAAGGTATGTCGGGTGGCGGTGGGCCATTGTTTGGTGGTGCAGGTAAAGCTCAGGCAGGTATGAGTGAAGCACAGATGAAACAATCAATGGCTGAGTTGGGGCTTAATCCAAATAATATGCCAAGCATGGAGGAGATGCAAAAACGAATGCAAGCGATGGAAGGGCAATTTCCAAACTTTAAAAAGCGTTTTTGATGCGTCATGGCAAAAAACACTCAAGACCTAACTGAGTGTTTTTTGTCTTTCATTATTGAAAAATTAAAATTACCCAAACAATTACCGAAATTAAGCCGTCTGTATTAAAGTGGTGGCAGAAGATTAAGCGAGTGTGTGAGCTGTTATGTTAGTTGCATTTGATACTATTTTTGATCAATGTGCCATTGCTGTGATGACTGCTGATGGGCAGATGATTTATGATAAGTCGGTGGCAGGTTCTCGTGGTCAGACAGAGATTATCCTGCCGATGCTTGATGAGGCTTTGAATGAGCTTGGTATTGATGTCAAAGAGGTTTTGGCATGGGCGTTCAATCGAGGGCCTGGTGCATTTAGTGGTATCCGCATCAATACAGCGGTGGTACAGGCATTATCGGTGGCAAATGATGCCCCATGTGTCGGTATTTCAAGCCTTAAGGCATTGGCACATGCGTTAATATCCAAAAAAAATCTACCCAATAACAGCCGTATTACCAGTGTGATAGATGCCAGACAAAACCAAGTTTATGCAGGTGATTTTGTGTTAGCTGATGGTGCTTTGGTAGTCAAAGATGAATACCTGCTGGATTATGACAGCGTGGTTGTTTCTGATGTCATTGTGGGCAATGGTGCTGATTTAATACAAAGCACGGCACAAAAATTAAACTTAGAGCCTACCGCTTATCACATCGCACAGCTTGCTTATCCGATATGGCAAGCAGGTGGTGCGATCAGTGCTGAGCAGGCTTTGCCAGTGTATCTACGCCATAATGCCTGGAAAACACTTGCCGAACAAGGTAAAAAACAAGCGAATTGATGACTGTTTGTTTGTGAGAGCGTTTTAAAATATCGTCTCAATCACCATGGTCATAAGAACGGTAATAAAACAGCTAACTTAAATCACTGATTAAGCCAATATTATGGATATTTTACTTTTCTTAAAAGCTATTGTCATGGGCATCGTTGAAGGTGTGACGGAATTTTTGCCCATATCAAGTACAGGCTACATGATTTTATCTGCCGATATCATGGAGTTTTGGGATAAGGACAAACGAAATTTGTTTATCGTTTTTGTTCAACTTGGGGCGATTTTGGCGGTGATTTATGACTATTGGGGACGGCTATGGACAGCGTTGATGGGGTTATTGACGGGTAAGTCGAGCAACATGAGTAACCCTAGATTGCTAGGCATGGCACTTATTGTTGCCACACTGGCTGTCATGGTGGCGGGTTTTACGCTAAAAGATTTTATTACAGATGTGTTGTTTCATCCACTCATTGTGGCGATGATGCTAATCATTGGGGCGATACTTATTATTTATGTTGAAAAACACCCAAAGGCAGTTCAGGCACAAGAAGCTGAACACATTGATGTTAAAATGGCATTAAAGATTGGTTTGGTGCAGTGTTTGGCACTCATACCTGGCACAAGCCGTTCGGGTTCGACCATCATTGGTGCATTATGGTTTGGGGCATCTCGCAAGGCAGCGACCGAGTTTTCGTTCTTTTTGGGTATTCCTGTGATTATCGGTGCGGCACTTTTGGATTTATTAAGTAATAAAGATGTGCTACAGATGGGGCAGGATTGGGCGGTTTTGGCAGTAGGAACGGCAGTTTCGTTCATCGTGGCATTGCTGTGCATTCGTTTGATGGTGGCATGGGTGTCCAAAAAAGACTTTATGATTTTTGCGTATTTGCGTATTATTACAGGGTTGGCGGTGCTAGTGGTTTATTTTCTTTTTGACTATCAGATTCAAGGCTGATGTACTGCATGGATATTTTGGTTGTTGGTACAGATGCTGATGCTAGGATTTTTGATGAGCTTGTCTTGTTGAGTGCTCAATATGATTTGCCACTGACTTTATCCTTTAAACTGCTATCAAAGGTGAATGATAAGTTTATCTTGACAACCATCTTGGATTATCCGGATAGTACCATCATTGCCATCATAAAAAACAGTCCTGCCATCATTTGGGCAAGCGATAATGGCATCATGAAATCATCACTTCACTGGCAAGCATTGACCAAACGAATCGTTAATGCAGGGCGAAAGTCTGAGTTGATTTTGCAGGCGTGTAAATTGAACGCTCAGATGACAGTGATTGATGGTATGGCAGGTTTTGGGCATGATGGGTTGATTTTGGCGAGTACGGGCGTGCAGTTGCACATGATGGAGCGACAGCCACTCATGGCGTTGTTGCTATTTTATGAGCATGGACTGATGAGTGGCAATCAAAACTGGCAAAAATTACTGTCTTGCATTCATATTCATTATGGGGATTTTTTACTAAGTGAGCTTGGGTTACCAAAGGTGGATTTGGTGTATCTTGACCCCATGTTTCCTGCTGACAGCTACACCGCCAAAGTGGGCAAGAATATGCAGGTGCTACATGAGCTAGCACCGCCACCAAGTAGTGATGATGAACGACTGCTTTTGACGCAGGCAATGCGTACGGCGGTCTGCGGTGGTAGGGTGGTTGTCAAGCGTCCAATATCTGCCCCTTATCTGTCTGGTCAAATACCGGCACAAAGCATCGCCAATGATGCGATTCGCTTTGATAGATATCAAGTAACAACATCTTGAACTGTGTGATATAAGGAGTGATGATGCAATACGAATATGTGATCATGTTGGTGGTTTTGATTATGGCGTGGCAGAATTTTTCTTTAAGACGCAAAATAAAACAACTGTGGCAAACGATGGATAAGACCAAATACATCGATTATTATGCAAAGATTGTACATCAAACCAAAGACCAGACAGTAGCTGTTAAGAAACTGTGTCAGGCATTTCCTGAACTTAACTTATTGCAAGCGGTGGAGATTAGTCAAATCGCCCATCAGCAGTCTGCTGTTCAAAAAGAGTCAGGGGTATGAATTTTTTGGATAAACTCATCGCTTGGCTTGAGCTGACTCGCTTTGATAAACCTGTTGGTACAGAGTTGTTGCTATATCCGACTTTATGGGCAGTATTTTTGGCGAATGCAAAACTTGGGCAACTGCCTAGTGTGCGGTATGTGTTGATTTTTGCACTTGGGGCGATTCTTATGCGGGCGGCAGGCTGTGCCATCAATGATTATGCGGATCGCAAGGTTGATGGGCAAGTCAAGCGAACCAAAAATCGCCCATTGGCAGATGGTAGACTGTCTGCTCGTACGGCGGTGCTAAGTTTTGTGGTACTGGTTTTATTATCGGCAAGTTTGTTGTTTTTTTTGCCTGTGCAGGTGTTTTATTGGTCGCTTGTGGCGGTCGCTCTTGCCTTTATTTATCCGTTTATGAAGCGATATACGCATCTGCCACAAGTGGTACTGGCGGCGGCATTTGGCTGGGCAATACCGATGGCGTATGTTGCTAGTACTGGCAATGTTGATTTTTGGGGCTGGTTGTTGTTTGTTGCGTATATGTGCTGGACGGTGGCTTATGACACCCAGTATGCCATGTGTGATAGAGACGATGACCTAAAAGTGGGCGTAAAATCGACCGCTATTTTATTTGGTCGCTACGATGTGATGATTGTTTGTGTGCTAAATGCTGTATTTTTGGGGTTGATGACATGGGTATTTCATCATTATTTTACAGCATGGACAAAATGGCTTTTGTTGCCTGTGGTGGGGTTATTTGTCTATCAATACACTTTGATTGCTCATCGTGAACGCCTGTCTTGCTTTAAATCATTTCGCCATAATGTATGGGTGGGTCGTTATGTCTTTTTAGTGACGGTAGTTGCGTGTGTGTGGCACTTTGGTTAATAGGGGTGTTAAATGCGTGGATTATTTGTGTATTTTATTGTTTTTCTTGTTATTTATACCCAAAAATACCATGAAATCAGCGTAAATTAACCTCAAATATGATATCATGACAAGAATCCACCACTCAAATACAAGTCATTAAGACAGTGTAGTATTTAAACACTATTATTATGGGGTTTTGATGGGTAGCGGGTTTTCATTCATGGATTTAAAACTTGATATGAGCTCAATGCAGGTTAAAATGGCTGTCGGTAAGATGATAAATACTCAAATAAACGAATCAAATCAGTACTCACACAGGGCTTACAGTACAGATTTTATCCAAGAAGCAATCAACGCCATCCGCACAGAACAGCAAGCTCTTGATTTGCTGATTGATGAGCTTGATGAACGCTTTAGTCAGGCGTGCGAGCTGATTTTGTCATGCCAAAGGCGAGTGGTTGTAACAGGCATGGGAAAATCAGGGCATATTGGACGCAAGATTGCAGCGACTTTGGCGTCAACAGGCACGCCTGCCTTTTTTGTGCATCCTGGTGAAGCAGGGCATGGCGATTTGGGTATGCTAGTCAAAGGCGATGTATTGATTGCCATTTCTAATTCTGGCGAGTCCGATGAGATTCGTATGCTGATTCCTGTGGTAAAGCAACTTGATATCCCACTTATCAGTATCAGTCGTGATGGTCGTGGTTTTTTGCCACAGTCGGCGGACATTGCTTTGACTTTGGGCAAATCAGAAGAAGCATGCCCATTGGGTCTGGCTCCTACATCAAGCACAACGGCAACACTGGCATTGGGCGATGCATTGGCGGTAGCACTATTGCACGCACGAGGCTTTACTAGCAATGACTTTGCTCTTTCACACCCAGCAGGGGCTTTGGGGCGTAAGTTGCTTACTCGAGTGCAAGATTTGATGCACACAGAAAACCTGCCTGTAGTCAATCATGATGCCAGTTTGCACGAGACATTGCTTGTGATGACCAGCGGTCGTTTGGGGCTTGCGGTGGTGATGAATGATATTGATGAGGTAGTGGGTGTCTTTACCGATGGCGATTTACGCCGAAAATTGGCAGGGTCTACCAAATTGACCGTTAAGATTGGCGACATCATGACCAATAGTCCCAAACATACCACCAAAGAAGTCCGAGCATCGGATGCACTTAGCATGATGAATGAATACAGCATCAGTCAGTTGCTTGTTTTAGATGAGGGAAAACTGGTGGGTGTGCTAAGCATTCATGATGTGATACAAGTTGGAGTAAGCTAATGAATGACATTACCAACCCAAGCTCAAAAATTCTAGAAAAAGCAAGCAAGATTCAGCTTTTAGCCATGGATGTTGATGGAATTTTATCTGATGGTAAAATCATCTATAATTCCTACGATGTTGAGACAAAAGCTTTTTATGTACAAGATGGTGTGGGCATCGTAGCCCTAAGGCAAGCAGGCATCATCTTGGCAATCATCACAGGGCGTAGCTCACCGATGGTGGTACGCCGTGCAACTGAACTTGGCATTCATCATGTCGTGCAAGGAAGAGATGATAAATACACAGCATTGTCCGCTCTTGCCGACAAGCTGGGTTTGCCATTAGAAGCGTGTGCTTATATGGGCGATGACCTACCTGATTTAAAGGCAATTCGTGAGGCAGGACTTGGTATTAGCGTGCCAAATGGTGTGCTGATTGTACAAGAGTATGCCGATGTCATTACCACTAGCAGGGGTGGCGAAGGAGCTGTCAGACAAGTATGCGAACTGATACTAAGAGCTCAAAATCAGTATGATGCGTTTATTGATAGGTTCTTATGATGACCATGATGGCTTATTGTATCTTTTGTCAAATTTTGTCTAGATGAATTGGTGTTGTGCGAATGAATGTTAGGATTTTAAGCGTATTTGGGATTATGGCAATCATGGTGGCAGCTTGGTTCTTTTATCAAGAAGAGGCCCAAATCAAACCTGCCACCCCATCAACTCCTGATATGTTTTATGAGGTTACCAAGCTTACAGCGACCCAAACCAACGAACATACAGGCGAGGCTGAATACACACTGACGGCAGACTCGCTGACTCAAAATGCCGCAGGCGAAGATGAAATGCTTGACGCAACCATGTATTGGCAACCATCAAAATCGGAAAAATACACCATCATCGCTAAGCGAGCCGTTCTTGACCAGATGACTGGAGAGATGAAGTTATCTGATGGTTTTAGTTTGACTCGTGAAGCGACTGATAACAAACCAAAACTTGTGATTGAGGGCGGTCAGCTAAATGGCAATACAAAGACTCGCCTACTGTCTAGCGATCAGCCTTTAAAGATTACCAATGAGCAAGATAGCTTTAAGGCAAAAGGCATGAGTGCAAATCTTGAGTTGGGTGAGTATGAATTTTATCAGATTGAAATGCTGTATCATGCCGCCAGTAGGTAAGATAGATCCTTATTTTAGGATTTCTAAATTGATTGATAAGTCTGATGATTTGTTGATTGACGGTTGCTTTAAATAAGCCCAATCAGCCATCTGAAGTTTACTTTTATTTTAAGACCATTTGAGAATAGTTTATGTCCATTGTTTCTACTCTTTTAAAATCAGCCTTATTTGTTGGCGTGTTTGGTTTACCTGTCCTTATTACAGGAGCGAATGCACTGCCTTCTGATGCCAATCAACCCATTCGCCTTTTGGCGGACCGTGCGACTTATGTGGGTAGAACGGGGGTTACGACTTATTCGGGTAATGTTACTATTGAGCAGGGGACTTTAAAAATCGCTGCCGACAATCTTACTTTAAACCTAAGTGGTGATCGCAAAATAACTTCAGCGGTTGCGTCAGGAAAGCCAGCAACATTTCAGCAAATCGTTACCAAAGAGAAGGGGGCTGCTAAAGGACAAGCAAACCGTATTGATTATAATGCCGTAACAGGCATTGTCACTCTAACGGGTAATGCCAAGCTAACTCAAGCAGCCTCAAGTTTTTCAGGCAATACCATTCGCTATAGTCTAAAAGCAGGTGATGTAGAAGCTACTGCAGGTGCTGGTCGCCGTGTAGAACTGGTCTTTCCGCCAAGTGATAACGGCTCGCATCAAGGCTTGCGTTGATTCGCTGATTAAAATGGGGCGAATTGTCCTATTTTGATGATTAGACTACACTCATTAAACAAAAAAGGAAAATCATGTCAAATACGACATTGAGCATGCGTCATCTGGGCAAGCGTTATGGCCAGCGTTGGGTGGTCAAAGATGTTTCATTTGAAGTTGAGCAAGGTCAGGTGGTTGGTATTCTAGGGCCGAATGGTGCAGGCAAGACGACCAGTTTTTATATGGTGATTGGGCTAGTGCCAATGGATCGTGGTCAAGTAATGCTTTTTGATGTGGATTTGTCCAAAAAATCCATGCATGAGCGTGCTGCTCAAGGTATTGGCTATCTGCCACAAGAAGCGTCTATCTTTCGCAAACTAACCATTGAGCAAAATATCATGGCTATTTTGCAGATGCGAAAAGATTTGGATAATAAGGCTAAAAAGCACGAGCTTGAAAAGCTAATGGAAGAGTTTCACTTAGAGCATGTGCGTCATTCTTTAGGCATGAGCGTCTCAGGTGGTGAGCGTCGCCGTTGTGAGATTGCCAGAGCACTAGCAAGCAACCCCAAGTTTATCTTACTTGATGAGCCTTTTGCAGGGGTTGACCCCATCTCGGTGGGTGATATTAAAGATGTCATCAGTACCCTAAAGGCTCGTGGTATTGGTGTACTTATTACTGACCATAATGTCCGAGAGACTCTTTCTATCTGCGAAAAGGCGTATATTGTCTCAGAAGGTGCTATTATTGCTGAAGGCACTCCCAATGATATCTTGGTGAATGAGTTGGTACAAAAAGTGTATTTGGGCAAAGATTTTTCAGTGTAATGGGTAGATTGGTTAATGCTTAGTTAATCAATAAAAATAAAGCAAGGCGATAACAATAAGATAATCATCATGGCAAAAAAATCATCCTCTTATGTTTGCCAATCCTGTGGGGTAAATTTTGGTAAATGGTCGGGGCAATGTGCCGATTGTGGCGAATGGAATAGCTTGGTTGAAGCACCTGATGTCAGTATGCCACACCATAAAATTCCCAAAAAAAGCACAATTTCCACCACGAAGAATGCAAACTATGCAGGGGCAACATCTGGTGTGATGAGCCTAGATGATGTGGGTGTTACGCTTGAGACTCGTATGCCAACAGGCATAGGAGAGTTTGACCGTGTGCTTGGTGGGGGGTTGGTGGCAGGCTCGGTGGTGCTGATTGGTGGCGACCCTGGTATTGGTAAATCAACTATCTTGTTACAGACTGCCACCAACATGGCAGTCAGTGATTCTTTAGCAGGTTCAGCACTATATATCACAGGCGAAGAAAGCCTGTCGCAGGTTGCCATGCGTGCTAAGCGACTAGGCTTACCAACCGATAGATTGCGTGTGCTTGCCGAGACCAATGTTGATACCATCTGTTTGGCATTATCAGTAGAACAGCCTGCAGTAGCAGTGATTGACTCAATACAGACGCTATTTACTGATGCAATACAGTCTGCACCAGGCGGTGTGGCTCAGATTCGAGAGTCGGCGGCAATTTTGACACGCTATGCCAAGCAGACAGGAACGGCATTATTTTTGGTGGGTCATGTAACCAAAGAAGGGGCACTGGCAGGACCTCGTGTGCTTGAGCATATGGTGGATACGGTGCTGTACTTTGAAGGAGAGTCCGACAGTCGTTTTCGCATGATTCGAGCAGTAAAAAATCGTTTTGGGGCGGTTAATGAGCTGGGTATTTTTGGCATGACGGATGTAGGGTTAAAAGAAGTTGCCAATCCATCGGCGATTTTTTTAAGTCGCTACGAAAAGCCCATCGCAGGCTCTGTGGTGATGGTCAGTAGAGAAGGCACTAGACCGCTACTTGTTGAAGTTCAGGCACTGGTTGATGATGCACACGCACAGCCAAGACGCATGGCTCTTGGCTTGGACTATCAAAGACTGTCTATGCTACTTGCGGTCATGCATCGTCATGGCGGCATTCACACCAGTGGGCAGGATGTGTATGTCAATGTCGTTGGTGGTGTTAAGGTTATGGAGACTGGCTCAGATCTGGCGGTACTCTTGGCTTGTGCTTCTAGCCTTAGAGAAAAGGCCTTACCACCTCGTTTGGCGGTTTTTGGTGAAGTGGGCTTATCAGGTGAGATTCGCCCTGTGCCAAATGGCCAAGAGCGATTGCGTGAAGCGATGAAGCATGGATTTACGCACGCCATTATCCCTAAGGCGAATGCACCTAAGGCGGATAATGATCAGTTTCGTGGCATTCAGGTGATTGCAGTAGATAGGCTAGATCATGCCATTAACTGTGCATTTGAACTGGTATAGACTTGCTGATTATTATATTTATTAACTGACAATAAATTATTACGACATGACTAAAAAAACAGTCTGTTATTAAGGCTGTTTTTTATTTATCCAAGTTGTGAAACGAGTGGGTGTATGAGTTGTTGATTTGTGGATTATTCAGGTCCATCAACACGCTCAATGATGACATTGCCTGTACTACGCTGGGTCAAGCCAATGACTTTGGCAGCACCGTAGGATAAATCAAGTACACGGTCGCCTTGAAACGGACCACGATCATTGACTTTAACAACGACAGATTTGCCATTATCCTTGTTGGTAACCTTGATGTAGCAGTTTAGTGGTAGTGAGCGATGAGCAGCGGTCAATGCGTTCATGTTGAAAGTTTCGCCACTGGCAGTTTTGCGACCATGAAACTGGCGGCCATACCAAGAAGCTATGCCAGTTTGTTTAAATTTATTCATGGTATTTGATGCGGCGGCTGTCAATTTTTCTAGGACAGGCTCATCTTTGGTTTGTGATTTGCTTGGTTGGGTTAGTAATGGACTATTAAAAGTCGGTGAGACAGGTTGTCTGGCTGATTTTACTAGGCTTGATGCTCCGTTATGCTGACGAGTTAGTTCGTCAAGCACCTGCTCGATGTTGGCACCTTTATTATCTGTAGCAATCGCTGGGTTGCCTAAAGTTGCTGCTAATGCGATGCTGGTAGTAAGTACATATTTATTCATGTGTTTCATGAAAAGAACCTCTTTGGTGTTTGGTGCATTTGCTATAGAAAGGTTCATCTGACGCACCAAGCCATTTGATGAATTTATTTCATTGCATTGCATATGGTAAATACATTCATCAAAGGCAAATCATGGTTATCTTCTTGTGCGTCATCATGATAATAATAACGCATGATAATAGCATGAGAGTAAGTACCTAAAATCAAGGTTTTTTTTTGCGTGGTTTATCATGATTAAGTAGTGGATAAACACTGCGTTTGAGCTTAAACAGATGGCTGTTGAATTTAGGTTTTAAAGAAAGTGTTATGTACTTTAACTAAAAGATACATCTAAACATTCATCATCTATCAAAAGCTAAATTATGACGCTTGATAAAAACTACTATTGCAATTTGGTCTTGTTTATATAGTAACACTATTTTGATAAATCACAAGTATATTAATTCTATAAAAATCATTAGGTTAAATGATAATTGTCAGCCAATAGCATTTGGTTTTCTTAGAATTTAACTGGTTGGTGGCGTTGTATGGCGTGGATAATTTGCAATTGCAAAGTTAACCGTGTTTGATGGTTAGCGAGTGGTTTTTGGTATATTAAGTAGATAATAGTTTAGAAAATCTAAATAAAAGAAAAAAATGATATTTTAAATTATTGGGCTAGATAATGGATGTTTTTCATTTGATGAATTTGGTAGTATAATGACATTTTTGGCGTGCGTCATTGAAGCTAGATATTTTATTTGTGCGGTATTGGTGTCTTAAATCTGTTATGATATGACAGATATTGTTGTTTATTATAATGGGTTGTATGGGGTCTTATTTATGATTTTGGATATAAACAATCAGCATAAAAAACTGCCATCTTGGGCGGTTGTGCTGGGTGTATGCACCGCCTTTGGGCTAAGTGCTTGTGCTGGCACACCTTTAGAGTCAAATACGCAGACCATCAAAGTGGTAAAAAAATACACCCAAGTTCCATCAAGCAAACCCATTTTATCCCAACCATCAACCGAACCTAGAACGCTTTTGGTTATCAATCATGATGATCACCAGCACAGTCATGAACTCCCAAGAAAGGTGGGTACTAAGGAAGATTTTGAGACTTGGCTAAGAACGCATCCACATCATCAATCTCAAGTTTTTGCTTATGAGCAGTATCTTGCTGCGGCACTTGGTGGACGACTACCACCCATGCATGAGCTTTTGACGACAGCACGCTCTTGGCAATCGTGTGGTTATGAGCCTTATGAAGTGCCACCCCAAGAGCTATGGTCATCGATGGTGCCTACATTAAGATTGTATGACGAACTTCTAACTTTAGGGATTCTACCTGCTGACACACAGATACGCTCGGTGTATCGCAATCCTGAGTTGAACCGTTGTGCAGGCGGAGCACCCAGCAGTAAGCACATGAGTAATGGGGCGATAGATATTTGGGTGCCTAGCTTTGAGATGGGTAGCAGCCAACTATATCAGTTGCAAGAAGGGTTGTGCGAATATTGGCTATATCAAGGCTTGGAGCATAATTTTGGTCTGGGGCTGTACGCCACAGGAGCAATCCATCTAGACACGCAAGGTTATCGTAAGTGGGGAGCTCAGTTTTCTCAAAGTCATTCACTCTGCCGTTACACTCCACCAAAGAACAGCGAGTCAAATTGATGATGAATGAGCAAAATGCACATTGTCGTCATGTACTAGATTTGCTTGGGGTCAATCTTTGGGCAAAGACGACCACGACCATCCATAGCCTCCCTGCCGTAGCGTTTGATCGCTTTAATCAAAAGTCATCAGTTGGTTTAGATGGTTTGGCGTCAGTCAATCAGCCATCACAGCCATCTGATGTGGTTTACGATGTCATGGATGGTGTCAATGAAGCTGATCAGTCCGATAAAATGGAAGTGTTGGATTGGCAAGAGGTGGCTACCAATATAAGCACAAAACACGATGCTGATATCAGCTACGAGGTTGAGGGTATTCGTGCAGGCAAGTGGGTGCTAATAGCTGATGTTAGCACCAGTAGTCGTGAGGAACGATTGGTTTGGATGTCGCTAAAGTCTGCCCTATCTTGTTGGGCGAAGGATTGTGGATGTTTTTTTGATTTTCATCGTATCAGCTATCCTATGAGTGATGAACTCTCAAGTACACCAACCCTAGCCCAGATATGTTTTGATGGCTTTGTACTGCGTTTGCAGATGCTAGAGGAATTTTCTGAACAGGTCATTTTGCTTAATGATCTAAATGAATACATCACGCATCAAAGCAAGATAGATAAAGAGATACCAACTTTGGCAGTAATAACAAAAGACGCAAGCAGAAAAAAACAATTATGGCAGCTAATCACGACTTAGGTGGTGTGGTTATTTAACGGCTTTATCTGTTTAATTGGTGGGTTGAATAGATGGGGTGCTTGAATTGACCAAAAAATAAAACCCTTGAAATATCAAAAATATTTCAAGGGTCTTGAAGATGGTGCCCGGGGCCGGACTCGAACCGGCACGCTCGTGAGAGCGAGGGATTTTAAATCCCTTGTGTCTACCAATTTCACCACCCGGGCGAGAGTATTTTTTTAAATCATTAATCTATAACGATTAAAAAAACTTAAAAATAATCTAAAATGGAGGCTGGAGTCGGAATCGAACCGGCGTACACGGAGTTGCAGTCCGCTGCATGACCACTCTGCCATCCAGCCTTATTAAGTTGGACGCTATGATAACAAAATTTTGTAAAAATGCAAGAACTTTTTTGCAAAATTTTTTATTTTTATAAAAATTCTGCTTTTTTAATGATTATGATGCATAGTTGTACATACTTTTTATAAAAAAGCAATCTAATTTTTTGACAAACTGTGTAGAAAAACCCAAGTTTATCAACGCTTTTTTGGGTATAATAAAAGCCTTTTTTGCATGAATGCAACAAGAGAAAATAGACAGTATGGTTTTCAATGGGCGGTATTGCTATTTTTTTGTTTATTCGGCGTTGCTAACTTTTGTCTGGTATACAGTTTGCCGGACTTGGGGCGGTTTTAGGGGTTTGCTTTCTTGGGTGCTTGCTTAATGCTTATTGGTGTGTTGTAACCAACTAAAAAATCAAAGCCGTAAAACTTATTGTTTTAATTATTCTAAGTATTTTAATCATTTAAAAAACTTTTTTGAGTTCAAAAATTAAAAGGTTCTTATGAAACTAAGTGTAAGAGCAGTGATGATTGCTGCGGTATTTTCAAGTATGGCGTTGGTGACTGCTTGCAATAAGTCCGACCAAGCCAAACAGGCATCAGCCCAACAGCAGATGCCACCTGTAGTGGTTGATGTGCAGACCATTAACCTAACCTCAATACCAATGACCAAGACTTTCTCAGGTCGTGTGGCGGCGGTTGAAACCTCAGAGGTGCGTCCACAAGTAACAGGTATTATTGATGAGATTTTATTTCATGAAGGCGGTTTTGTGCGTGCAGGTCAGCCACTATATCGCATCAATACAGATAATTACGCCAGTGCCATCAATTCAGGCAAAGCGTCGGTAGCTAGTGCAGAAGCTGCCGCCCAAAATGCTCGTGCTGTCCATGCACAAGCACAAGCCAATCTGACCGCACAGCAAGCAATGTTGACACAGGCACAAGCTGATTTGGCCAGACTAAAAGATTTGGTGGAAGTGGATGCGGTATCCAAGCAGGTCTATGACCAAGCCATCACTGCCGTGCGTACTGCTGAGGCAAATGTTGGGGCGGCACAAGCGACCGTTGCACAGGCTAGAGCAAGCATTGGCAGTGCTGATGCGGCGATTAATAGTGCCAAAGCTAGCTTAAACGCCAGTGAACTGGATTATAGTCGTACCATAGTCAGAGCTCCTATTAGTGGTAAAATTGGTATCTCGGCGGTTACCAATGGAGCATTGGTTGCTGCTAATCAGGCTAATGCACTGGCCACCATCGCACGCACAGATTATGTGTATGTGGATATCAGTCAATCATCTTCAGAGATGTTGCGTTTGCGTCAGCAGATTGCAGAAGGTAAGGCATCGTATGGCGGTCCTGAAGTGCAAATCGTGCTTGAAGATGGTGAGGCTTATCCGCTGATGGGTCAGCTTATCTTAGCAGATGCTAGAGTTGATGAGTCAACAGGCTCTGTTACTATTCGTGCGGTATTTGCCAATCCAGATGGCGTGCTAATCCCTGGTATGTATGTTAATGCCAAGTTAATGCAATCTATCGTCAATAATGCTGTGGCTTTGCCACAAAGTGCAATCACTCGCACGCCAAAAGGTGAGACCCAAGTTTATGTGGTCAATCAAGATAAAAAAATAGAAGCTCGTATTGTGAAGACTGCAGGGACTTTTCAAGGTCAATGGTTAATCACTGAGGGACTAGTAGATGGTGATCAAGTGGTCATGGTTGGTGCTACTAAAGTCAAACCCGATCAATTGGTTGAGACTCGTCCTTATACATCAAGCCAACCAAAGCAGGCAAGCGTGTCTGGTATGGCAGGTCAAAATACTGTCATGGCACCGCAAGCTGACAATAGCAACAGCAAGCCGAATGTTCAGAATGCTCAGCGACAAAATGAAGATGTCAAAGAAGCATCTGTGGCACAATAGGAGCGTTTATGTCAGAGTTTTTTATTAAAAGACCCATCTTTGCATGGGTGATTGCCATTTTAATTATGCTGGTGGGCGTGATTTCTGTATTTAAAATGCCTGTCGCTCAGTATCCAGAAATCGCACCACCGACAGTAACAATTAGTGCTGTTTATCCAGGTGCGGATGCTCAGACGGTAGAAAATTCGGTAACGCAAGTCATCGAGAGACAGATGAAAGGCTTAGATGGCATGATGTATATGTCATCAAGCTCATCAGCACAAGGTATGGCATCGGTTGAGCTAACCTTTAAAAACGGCACCGATCCAGATACCGCCCAAGTGCAAGTACAAAACAAGCTCCAAGCAGCGACATCGTCTTTACCAGAAGCGGTGCAAAGACAGGGATTGACTGTGAACAAATCATCATCGTCATTTTTGATGGTGGTTGGCTTTATTTCTGAAGATGGCAGTATGGATAAGACCGATATTGCCGATTATCTCAATTCAAGCATTGTTGATCAGATCAGCCGTGTACAAGGCGTGGGCAATGTCAATGTTTTTGGTTCTGAATATGCCATGCGTATTTGGTTAGATCCTGAAAAACTTCGTGCTTATTCGCTCATGCCATCAGACATTGCCACTGCTGTCAATGCCCAAAATGCCCAAGTGTCAGCCGGTCAGCTTGCTGCTGCACCATCTAATGAAGAAGCACAGGTAATCAACGCCACCGTTACCGTGCAAAGTTATCTACAGACTGCTGAGGAGTTTGGTAATATTTTGCTAAAAGCAGACGGTCAGGGGGCACAAGTTCGCCTAAAAGATGTGGCAAAAGTAGAAATCGGCTCGGAAAACTATGGCTACAACTCTTTATACAATGGTAAAGAGGCGGCGGGTATTGGCATTATGTTGGCTTCGGGTTCAAACGCTCTAGAAGTGCGTGAAGCAGTCCAACAAAAGCTTGATCAACTTGCTAAAAGCTATCCTAAAGGATTGACTGCGGTCGTGCCTTATGATACCACGCCATTTGTTCGCTTATCAATCGAGCAGGTGGTACATACGCTGATTGAGGCGATTGTGTTGGTGTTTTTGGTCATGTTTTTGTTTTTACAAAACTGGCGTGCCACCATCATTCCAACCCTTGCGGTGCCTGTGATCATCTTAGGTACATTTGCAGTACTGCTTGTTGCTGGTTTTAGTATCAATATTCTCACTATGTTTGCCTTAGTGCTTGCCATCGGTTTGCTTGTTGATGACGCCATTGTTGTGGTGGAGAATGTTGAGCGTATCTTGGAAGAAAACCCAACCATCTTAGTTAAAGACGCTACCATCCAGTCAATGAGAGAAATCAGCAAAGTACTGATTGGTATTGCTCTGATTTTATCGGCGGTATTTGTGCCGATGGCGTTTTTTGGTGGTTCAACAGGGGTAATTTATCGTCAGTTTGCCATCACGCTGATTGCAGCGATGTCATTGTCGGCGGTTGTTGCTTTGATTTTTACACCCGCACTTTGTGTTACTATCTTAAAGCGTAAAGCTCATCAAGATATCGAGCATCAAAAAGGATTTTTTGGTTGGTTTAATCGTCTATTTCGTGATGCCAGCTTAAAATATGAAAAAATTGTTGGCAAGAGCTTTAATCTTAAGTGGTTATATGGCATTGGCTATGCACTCATTATTCTTGTGCTTGGTGTGCTGTTTACTAGACTGCCTCATTCTTTTGTTCCAGAAGAAGATCAAGGCGTGCTGTTTACGATGGTGCAGACTCCAGTCGGCTCAACAACCAAAGACACCCAAGCGGTGCTTGATGATGTAAGTGCGTATTTTAACAATCAAGAAAAAGATAATATTGAGTCCATCTTTACCGTAACAGGCTTTAGCTTTATGGGGGGTGGTCAGAACAACGGTATTGCTTTTATTCGCCTAAAAGATTGGGATGAGCGTACTGCCCCTGGCACCGATGCAGCGAGTATCGCAGGCAAGGCGATGGGGTATTTTATGACGCAATATAATAAAGCAAATGTCTATACTTTAGCACCACCATCGATACAAGGTCTAGGTAGCTCTAGCGGTTTTGATTTTGTCTTGCAAGATACAGGTGGCGTGGGTCATGTAGCTCTACTTGAGGCACGCAATATGCTACTGGGTATGGCAGCTCAAAAGCCAGATGTGCTGTCAGGTGTGCGTCCTAATGGACAAGAAGACTCGCCACAGCTAAAAGTGAATGTCAATCATGACCAAGCTGCTGCCTACGGTTTATCCATTAGCGACATCAACCGCACCATCTCAATGGGTTGGGGTTCGGCGAAACTTGGTGATTTTGTTGACCGTGGTCGCATTAAGTCTGTTTATATTCAAGGTGATCCCATGTCTCGCACAACGCCTGAAGATATCGGCAAATGGTATGTGCGTAACTCTGGTGGCAATATGATTGGTTTTGATACCTTTGCAACAAGTGAGTGGACTTATGGTTCGCCACGACTAACCCGATATAACAGCTTGCCAAGCATCAGCATTCAAGGAGCATCTGCACCTGGAAAATCAAATGGGGAAGCGGTGGCCGCAATGGAAGCAATCGCCAGTCAGTTGCCTGATGGCATTGGTTTTGAGTGGACTGGTTTAACCTTGCAAGAACAACAATCGGGTTCGCAAGCACCTTGGCTGTATGCGATTTCCATTCTTGTGGTCTTCTTATGTCTAGCGGCATTGTATGAAAGCTGGTTGATTCCGTTTTCGGTGATGATGGTTGTGCCACTTGGTGTCTTAGGTGCGATTACTTTTACTTGGTTGCGTGGCTTTGATAATGATGTGTATCTGCAAGTTGGTCTATTGACAGTGATTGGTCTATCAGCTAAAAACGCCATTTTGATTATTGAGGTTGCAAAGGAGCTTCAAGAAAAAGGTTGGGCATTAAAAGATGCGGTCATGCGAGCTGCTCGCCAGCGTTTGCGTCCAATCATCATGACTTCGCTTGCCTTTGGTATCGGTGTTGTGCCGTTGTATGTTGCAACTGGTGCAGGTTCTGGCAGTCAAAATGCAGTTGGTACAAGTGTGTTTGGTGGTGTGATTATGGCGACTTTCTTGGGCGTGTTCTTTATTCCAATGTTCTACATCTGGGTTCGCTCAATCTTTCCGCACAAACCTGCTAAAACTGACGCACAGTAGCAATCATAAGGAGAATTTATGAAAACTAATAACACAATTCGTCTGTCTGCACTATCTGCATTAGCACTTGCCATGACGGCGTGTAGCACCATTCCAAAGCAGGTGGATACGATGGTTGCTAAGCATAATTTGGCGATTGATAAGTCTTATCAAGTGCTAGACGCACAAACCACCAGTTTGGCAGAAGCACCAAGCGTAGCCGCCATGCGTTGGCAGGATTTTTATGCAGATGATAAACTAAAATCGTTAATTGAGATGGGTCTAAACAACAACAAAGACCTTCAAAAAGCCTTGCTAGCCATTCAAAGCTCTCGTGCTCAGTATCAAATCACCACCGCTGATGGTATGCCCAAGCTGGGGGTGTCAGGTGGGGTGAATCGTTCGGCAAATGCTGCCGACCACAATGCCAGTAGTGGCTATAATGTCAATCTTGCCATGCCAGGTTATGAGATTGACCTGTGGGGCAAGATTGCCAATGCTAAAGATGCGGCACTACATAATTATCTGGCGACCAATTCTGCCAAAGATGCAGTGCAGATTTCTTTGATTTCTAGTATTGCCCAAAGCTATGTTAATCTAAGTTATGCCTTAGCTCAGCGTCATCTTGCCCTAGAGACGCTAAAAACTCGTGAGCATTCACTAGATATTACCAATAAACGCTTTGCTGCAGGGATTGACGCTCGGTCCCCAAGCCTGCAAGCAGAGGCATCGCTAGAGGCAGCCAAACTTGCCATCTACCAAGCAGATACCGGCATTTTGCAAGCACGCAACGCCTTGCAGCTACTTTTGGGGGTGCCGATTCCTGATGAGTTGATGCCTGACATGGCGGTGGATAACATCACAACTCAATCGCTCTTTAGTGCAGGTCTGCCAAGCGAGCTTTTGTATTATCGTCCCGATGTGGTGCAAGCAGAGCATCTCCTAAAGGCAGCGGGAGCTAACATTAATGTCGCTCGTGCTGCTTATTTTCCTTCAATTAGTCTGACGGGCAATTTGGGATTTAGCTCAGCAAGCCTAAGTGATTTATTAAAATCAACTGCCTTTGGTTGGTCGGTTGGTCCATCAATCAACTTGCCGATTTTTGATGCAGGAATACGCCGTGCTAACTACCAGATGGCGGAAGTTGCCCAAAAAAGTGCATTGGTGTCTTATGAAAAAGCCATTCAGACTGCCTTTAAGGAGGTGGGCGATGTATTGGCAGCTCGTGCAACTTTAGGTAGGCAGTTAGAGTCGCAATATAAGCTACAAAGCAATTACCAACAAACTTACAAAATTGCTCATGCACGCTTTCGCTCGGGACTAGATGATTATCTAAGTGTGTTAGATGCTGAGCGTTCACTGTTTGCCAATCAGCAAAATATCTTAAACCTAGAATTGCAAAAAATTCTAAGTCAGATTCAACTGTATCAAGCCTTAGGTGGTGGTGCAACCTTGACAGTCGAACAGATTGCTGGCATTGAAAAACAGCGTCAAATCATGCGTGCAATGGCATCGGCCGCAAGTGTCGAACAACCACAAGACGAGCCTGTCAAGGTAACTAAAATCATACAAGTGGTACAACCTGCACCAAACAATGATAAGGTTAAGCCTGTTACACAACAGGTGGATACGCCTTAGTGTGCCAAGCTCCCACTTTTTGTTATTTTGACAAAACATTGACAATAAAAAACGCTCATTGCTTGATGAGCGTTTTTTATTTTTTGATTAAAATGAATTAAGTACATTGTAGGACAGCTAAACAATGGGTTTTCTGCGATAAAATAAAATGCCAGGAATGGACAATCCAAGCACTAAGGCTGAGATGATAAAAATTGCTTCAAAAAAATACTGCATCATGGTAATAAATAGCGTCATATCAAAACCAAAATAACCGATTTGTACCATGCTTACCATCGCTTTATAAGCGGCAATACCAGGCATTAAACAAATCACACTTGGCACAATCAATGCCTTTGGCGGTAGGCGAAATCGTTGAGCAAACCACACGCCTGCAAAACTGGCAAACATTGAACCAAAGAAAGTTGCCACCGCCAAATGAATGCCAAAATCCACCATTAGGCTTTTTGTGCCAAAACCTAGGACAGTCATGAACAGGCAATAAACAATATAACGACTGGGCAAGGTAAGCATCAAGCACCAGCCAAGCGTGATAACACATGATAACAAAATATCGGAAATGAGCCACATCATAGCCCCCAATGTGGAATTTGTAATAAAATTAAAGCAATCACTATGCCAACGCACGCTGATAAGGTCAACATACTGGCAAACATCCACCTGCCTACACCCATATTAATGTAGCCTTTTAGAATATCCGACAAGGCATTAATGATGGGGAAACTTGGTACGAGCAAAAGCACGCTGGCAGCAACAGCAATATCAGCCTTATCGCCAAGACTTACCAAACCATTTAAATCTAAAAAGTACGCCGACGCTCCCAATAGCGTGGCAACAAAAGCGGTGATGATGACCACAACAAAAGGGTTGAAATGATGAGCGGATAAGTATAAGCGTATCCGCATGGTACAAAATCCAGCCACCAAAGTAATGGTAGCAATCACCAGATTGCCACCATTTAGATAAGCAAAGCACGCACAAGAAAAACCTACAAAAAGCGACATCAGGGCATTGGGGTAGGTGGTTCGGTCAATGCTGTTTAGTTGTTTTTCAACTTCGTCAATCAAAGTTTCGTTTTTGGTGGCGGATTCGGCATACATGACAATCTGCTGAATCTGCACCAAGATGCTAACATTGATGCCTTGATGAATGGTGTTTCTGGCGGTGGTGATACAGCGACCATTGTATAGCGTGGTTAAGGTTACGGCATTAAAAGACAAAGCACATTCCACGCCACCCACACCCAAAGACACGCCGAGTCGTTTTGTTAAGTCAACCACCACCGCCGATTCTCCACCGTATTGCATGAATAGCAATGCACATCGTACGCATAATCTGGTGATGCGTTGTTGTTCTTCATAGCTGATATAGGGTAGTCTGCGGGGCTTGCTTTCGCTAACGATAGGCATGAGTGTGATGGATTTGTTGGTTATGTTTTGGTTGTATTTGTCGGTGTATTGTAAAGCTAAACGACAAAAAAATCATCATGATGGCATAATTTTTAAGAAAATTTTTCAAAAACGCTGTAGAAAATATTGCAAAAGCCCTAAAGGGTGCTATAATCACTAAACACTCCCTTTTTTATTTGTAATTTTTACGATCAAAAACTCTAAGGAATACTCATGAATATGGCAACCAACCCAGGTAAATTATGGATAGATGGTACGATTGTCAAGCAACCAGATGCGAAAGTCCATGTTTTGACGCACAGCCTGCATTATGGTTTGGCGGTGTTTGAAGGTGTGCGTGCTTATCAGACACCTGATGGGCGTACTGCGATTTTTCGCCTACATGAGCATACCGAAAGACTACTAAACTCCGCCAAAATCTTTCAGCTAAATGTGCCTTATGACCATGATACGCTAGTACAAGCCCAAAAAGATGTGGTTCGTGAAAGCGGTTTATCAGCAGCGTATATCCGTCCGTTGATTTGGGTGGGTTCTGAAAAATTGGGCATCGCAGCCAAAGACAATACCATTCATGCCGCTGTTGCTGCTTGGCATTGGGGTGCGTATTTGGGCGAAGATGGTATCAAAAATGGTATCCGTGCTAAAACTTCAAGTTATACGCATCATCATCCAAATGTTACCATGTGTAAAGCAAAAGCTGCCGCTAACTATCCTGTATCTATTTTAGCCAATCAAGAGGCGACCAAAGCTGGCTATGATGAAGCCATCTTGATGGACCCATTGGGCTATGTATGTCAAGGTTCTGGTGAAAATCTATTCTTAGTAAAAAATGGTGAGTTACACACACCTGATTTAGCAGGTGGTGCATTAGACGGTATTACTCGCCGTACGATTATCCATTTTGCCAATGATTTGGGTATTAAGGTAATAGAAAGACGCATTACTCGTGATGAGTTTTATTTAGCCGATGAAATTTTCATGACAGGCACGGCTGCTGAAGTTACGCCGATTCGTGAATATGATGACCGAGTGATTGGTAATGGCTCTCGTGGTGAAATCACCGAAAAACTACAAACGCTTTATTTTGATGTTGTGCAAGGTCGCAACGAGCAATACAAGCATTGGCTGTCATTTGTTGATGAATAATCGGTTGAATATCAATAAAAGAGGCGGGCTTCATACCGTCTTTTTTATTTGTATTAGCATGAAAACGAGTGATGAAAATTGTGTTATCATAGAGATATGTTGATTTGATGATTGATAAAAAGGTGTAAGTATGACAATTTTGGATGATAATTGGCAATCTGATGCCCTAGACCCATCTTTAGGATTTTTTGAACAAACTTTGGCGGTAAGAGGTGGTTATCACCGTACGGACGAAGGTGAACATAGTGAGGCGATTTTTGCTACCAGTAGCTATGTCTATGCGTCTGCCAAAGATGCCGCCGACCATTTCAACGGTAACAAAAAGGGCAATGTGTATTCTCGCCATACCAACCCAACTGTGCGAGCCTTTGAACGCAGACTTGCTTTGTTAGAAAATGGCGAACGGTGTGTTGCGACTGCCAGTGGCATGGGGGCGATTTTGACAATGTGCCTTGCTTATCTTCAAGCAGGCGACCATTTATTGTGTGCCAAGCAATTGTTCGGTTCATCGGTGGCTTTGTTTGACACTTATTTTAAAGGCTTTGGTGTAGAGGTATCTTATGTGGATTGCTTTGATACTGACGCTTGGAAAGGTGCCATACAGCCTAATACTAAGGTTTGTTATCTTGAAAGCCCAAGCAATCCTTTGGCTCAGATTGCTGATATTACTAAGATTGCTAAAATCGCCCATGAAAATGGGGCATTGCTCATCGTGGATAACTGTTTTGGCACCCCAGTCATTCAAAAGCCTTTGGAGCTAGGGGCGGATATCGTCATTCATTCGGCATCTAAATACATAGATGGTCAAGGACGGGTTTTGGGAGGTGCATTGGTTGGTTCTGAGACACTCATGGAAAAAGCCTTTGGTGTGGTGCGTACTGGTGGCATAAGTTTATCTCCCTTTAATGCGTGGGTGTTACTAAAAGGTCTAGAAACCTTGTCCATTCGCATGAAAACCCACTGCGAGAATGCAAACCGTGTGGCGGAGTTTTTAAATCAACACCCAAAAGTAGCCAAGGTGCATTTTTCAGGACTTTCTAATCATCCTTCGCATGAAGTTGCCAAACGCCAGCATACGGCTTTAAGTGGCGTTGGAGGTGGCGAAATACAAGGAGCGTTTGGAGCGATTATTGGTTTTGAGGTGGCAGGTCAGCATGAAGCATGGCATATCATTGATAGCACAAGAATGATTAGTATCACCAATAACTTAGGCGATGCTAAGACCACCATTACCCATCCTGCCACCACTACTCATTTTCGCATGACTCCCGAGCAACGGCTGGAAGCAGGCGTGAATGATGGGCTGATACGCTTATCGGTAGGGCTTGAAAGTGTAGAGGATATTATCAAGGATTTGGCACGAGGATTAGACAGCCTGTAATATGGCCAAAATTTGATGTTAAAATTGATGTTTTTAGGTAATTTTTCGTTTATTGGATAAAAGAAGTCGGCAATGAGTTTTCTTAATAAGTTATTTAAAAGAAATAATCATAATGATTCCATCGCTAATGTCAGAAAGTCAATCAACCATGACACACAAGCAGAGCATGACAAGGCGGTGGCATTGTATGATAAAGCAACTATGCATTATCAGCAGGGCGGCCATGAGCAGGCGGCGGAACTGCTCATGGCTGCGGCGGCATTAGGCTTGGCGGACGCACAGCGTAGCTTGGGTGTCATGCACTGTCAGGGTATGGGTGTACGGCAGGACTATGAAAAGGGGCATGAGTTGTTCATGAAGTCTGCCGAACAGGGCAATATCAAGGCTTATCATAATTTGGGTGTGATGTATTATCATGGTTTTGGGGTAACGCAAAATTATCAAACAGCATTTTCTTGGTATGAAAAAGCTGCTAGCAGCGATTATGCTGAATCTTGTCATAATATCGCACTCATGTATGAGTATGGCGTTGGCGTACCAACCAATGATGATGAAGCGGTTAAGTGGCACAAAAAAGCAGGCGAACTTGGTATGGTGCTGTCTTATTTAAACTTGGGTAATTTGTACTGCGTGGGTCGTGGCGTTCCCCAAGATTATGCAGAAGCCATGGAGTGTTTTAAAAAATCAGCGATGGGCGGTATTCCAGAAGCCAGCTACAATTTGGCAGTACATTATCAGCGAGGCGAGGGTATTACTCAGGATTTGGCGGCAGCTTTTGATCATTTTAAAGAGGCGGCCGAGTCTGACTTTGCCCCTGCCATGCACCAATTGGCACTGTGTTACCTAGATGGTCAGGGTATAAAAAAAGATGAGCAAAAAGGAAAAGAATGGCTACAAAAGGCGGCGACCCAAGACCATGAACCATCCATTAGCTTATTAAACAGACTGTCTGCCGATGGTAAATAGCTAGCCTGATGAATGGTAAAGATTAGCCGATTGCTTTTTTGGGCGATTGGGGTGGTGCTCATATTTGTGATTAAAAAACCATGCGAACTCAAGTTTTTTATGTTAAAATTATCGGCAGATTTTTACTACATAATGTGTTTTTTATAAAAAATAATACTATATATTGATTTAAGTCCTATTAATTCAATAAGTTAACGAATTTTAAGACTCTTATTTGATTTATTTTGGAAAAAATATCATGCAATATTCTATTTTTTGTCAAACGAAAAACGATGTTTTAACCGAGCCAATGTTTTTTGGGCAACCGGTGAATGTCGCCAGATATGACCAACAAAAACATCCAATTTTTGAACAGTTGATTGAAAAACAGTTGTCATTCTTTTGGCGACCAGAAGAGATTGATGTCAGCCGAGATCGCATTGATTTTGCTAATTTATCTGTACATGAACAACACATTTTCCTATCAAATCTAAAATACCAGACTTTGCTTGACAGCATACAGGGTCGCAGTCCTAATGTGGTGCTATTGCCTTTGGTGTCCATCCCTGAGCTTGAGACTTGGATTGAAACATGGTCATTTAGTGAGACAATTCACAGTCGCAGTTATACACACATCATTCGCAATGTGGTTAATGACCCATCAGTGATTTTTGATGACATCATGGATAATGAGCATATTCTTGCTCGTGCTGAAGATATTGCCAAATATTATGATGAGCTGTATGAGCTATCAAATTATTACAATATGTTTGGTATAGGTACGCACATCATCAATGGCAAGCAGGTAACGGTGGATTTTAAAGACCTTAAAAAGAAACTTTATCTGTGTTTGATGGCGGTAAATGTGTTAGAAGCCATTCGTTTCTATGTGTCATTTGCTTGTTCATTTGCCTTTGCAGAGCGAAAACTGATGGAGGGCAATGCTAAGATTATCAAGATGATTGCTCGTGATGAAGCACTACATCTAAATGGTACTCAGCACATGATTAACCTAATGCAGATGGGTCGTGATGACCCTGAGATGGTAGAGATTGCTCAAGAGTGTAAAGATGAAGCGATTGCTATTTTCCGTACTGCTGCCGAACAAGAAAAAGGCTGGGCGGACTATTTATTCAAAGACGGTTCGATGATTGGTCTGAACAAAGACATTCTATGCCAGTATATTGAGTTTATCACCAATACACGCATGGCATCAATCGGACTGCCTGCCATCTTTGAAGTCAAATCCAACCCAATTCCTTGGATTAACGCATGGCTATCATCAGATAATGTACAGGTTGCTCCGCAAGAGACTGAAATCACTACTTATTTGGTGGGTCAGATTGATTCGGATTTAGATGATGTTGATTTGGATGACTTTGAGCTATGATGCTCATCGGTTAATGATTGCCAATCAAGAAATAATATCGCTTTAACTTTTGGGTAAGACAAGGTATAACATGGGCTGGGTATTCACCGATGAAATGCGATTTTATCTGCACGAGAACGAAACCTTGTTGGAAGGCATGAAACGAACAGGGCATCAGACGGTGCGGTTTGAATGTCAGCGTGGCTATTGTGGTTCTTGTAAGATGCGTATCACGGCAAAGACAGGAGATATTAAGACCATTAGAAAACCCATTGCCATGCTTGATGATGATGAGGTGCTTGCTTGTTGCTGTCAAGCGACAGGCAGTATTTGTGTTACTTATGCCCAAAAATCCGATCAAGAACAACTAAGTTTATTTGAGGATAAGCAGACAAATAGTCGTACAAATGTATGGCTTGTGATTTGATAGATGCTAGGTTAGCCAAGATTGGCTAAAATACTCAAATGGCATATTTACAATCCATATCTGCGTTCACAATAAAAACACCCCAAAGGTTGTCTAACTTTTGGGGTGTGGTTCAAAAAGGGCGGTATTTTTATTTTACAGATGGTTATTTTTTGGTATTTCTAGCAGAGCTTTACCGAAAGGTCGGTATGCTCATCCATCTCATAAGGTGCCCCTGCACGACCAACAATCAGTGGGTCAATATTGCCAATTTGTGCAGCGTCTTTATTTTCGTAATTTAGTTTGTTTAGGACATAACGCATGGCATTGAGGCGAGCACGCTTTTTGCAGTCAGATTTGATGACAATCCAAGGCGACTCTGCAGTGTCAGTATTAAAGAACATGGCTTCTTTTGCAAGGGTATAATCATCCCACTTGTTTAAAGATGCTTTGTCCACAGGTGAAAGTTTCCATTGTTTTAATGGGTCATTTTCACGACTGGCAAAGCGTGCTTTTTGCTCTTCACGAGAAACTGAGAACCAAAATTTCACAAGCTGAACGCCAGATTCAATCAAATGTTTTTCAAATTCAGGCACTTGACGCATGAAAGTTTGGTATTCATGGTCTGTACAAAAACCCATCACACGCTCAACCACAGCACGGTTATACCAAGAACGGTCAAATAATACAATCTCGCCTGCGGTTGGTAGGTGCTGTACATAACGCTGGAAGTACCATTGTCCTTTTTCTTGCTCGGTTGGTTTTTCTAGGGCGACCACACGAGCACCACGAGGATTTAGATGTTCCATGAATCGCTTGATAGTACCACCTTTACCTGCTGCATCACGACCTTCAAACAAGATAATCAGTCTTTGTCCTGTGGCTTTGACATGGTGTTGTAGCTTTAATAGTTCAATTTGTAGTTTGTACTTTTGGGATTCGTAGTTTTTACGGCTCAAACGATGCTTGTAAGGGTAACCGCCTTCACGCCAGTTGTCTGATAGCTGGGTGTCTTTGGATTTGTCTGTGCGTACCTGTTGAACAACTTGTGTAGCAGGTAGATAGTCGCTCAAAAGTTGCCCAAGCTCTGCCAAATCATCAGGTGATGCGTGAGTTAGTAGCTCTTCTAGCTGTGCGGCGGTACTTGGCATGGTTTGTGTTTTTGGGGTGGTGCGACGAGTTTTGGGTTGTTGAGTGGCTTTGCTATCGCTTGTCATGGCATACTCCTAAGATAATTGTGGAATTATGTTTGTATCTTATCATGTTATGATGGCGGTAACAATTTATTTCATCTGATGAATATACGCAAAATCCTAATAAATACCATGAATGTATTTTGTAAGTTCATGGTATTTATATTTTTGGGTTTAAGTGATGTTGTTATTCTTGAGATATGGGGTGATGAGTGTCTGGCTGTTAGTGCGTGCATCTAACGAGACCAGTAGGGTGTAGGCACCGATAAATTTTCGACTGATGAACATCATCTCTTTAGGTGGCAGGCTAAACTCTAGTGAGGTCATGCCATCTTTGGCACAACTCATCACTCGATGATATAGCTGACTATTCGCCCATAGATAACAGCCTTTGTTATCTAGAAACTGAGCTGAGAGGTGCTTGGCATCAGAAAAAGGTTCGCACGCTAACAAGAAAACCTTTGCCATGTCTTCTTTGGGTTTGCCTTTTAGTTTGTCAAAAAAATCATAGCCTTGCATGGCATTCATCATCATATCTTTATTCTGATGGTATCCTGCAGTCATTAGATTTTTGGCAAGATGTAATAAATGCTCATCAAACTGCTTGACCGCCCCAAAGTCAAGCAAGACAAGTTTATCAGCCCCATCGTCATCAATTTTTACCAAATAGTTGCCAAAATTGGGGTCGGTTTGCATTTCTCCCCATTCAAACAGCTCACGCATGACGATATCAAGTGCTGCACCACCCAAAGCATCTTTGCGAGCCTGAGGCAGTGCATTGACCAACTTATGATTGAGTGGTACGCCAGTCTCAAAACTCATGCAAATAAGCCGTTTGGTGCTATAGTTATCATAGATGGTTGGAACGATATAGCGTGCGTCATCGGATAGATAATTGGCAAATCGCTTGGTGGTGGCAGCTTCAGTATGATAATCAACTTCGGTTTGTAGTAGCTCTTTGATTTCTAAGAACCAATCATCTAACGCTTTGGTTTGTGGGACGGCATTGGTAACTTTCAGTAGCTGTTTAAAGATGGCAAGGTCGGATTCAATTGCACCCGCGACATTAGGATACTGCACTTTTAAAGCGACGGTGCGACCACTGTATTTGTGTACGGCTTTGTGTACTTGAGCTAGGCTTGCTGTGCCAATTGGTGTGCGTTCAATCTCAAAATCATGCACTCGTTCGCCAAGTTCTGCTTTTAGGGCATCATAAATGATGTGCCATGACAACGGGGTGGTATTGGCATCTAAGGTATGTAGGGCATCGATGACTTCTTTGGGTAAAAAATGTTCGCCGTACAAAGCAAGCATCTGCCCAATTTTAACCACCGAGCCTTTTAACTTGCCAAGCTCGCTAACCAGATAGTTAGCCTGTTCTTTTAATAGGGTGTGTTTTTGTATTTCTTTGGCTTCTTTACTCAAGAACAGCCCTGAAACACCGCTTTTTGCCCAGTTTGCACCAATATTCAAAGAAGTTTTAGCGATGGATAGGCGGCGTTGCATGAGTGTGGTTTTTAGCTGATTGATTGGCTTGGTCATGGTATTAAAATTGCTTTTGTTTGAGATTTTATGGTAAAAAATTGCCCATATTATATCAAAAATTCAAGCACAAAAGAGACTTTATGTGCAATTCGTGCAGCCATTTTGTCTAATCTTGGTACAAAAAACCCTTTGATTACTCAAAGGGCTAAAAATTAGCGACTGATGGCTCGCCAACCAATATCACGGCGGTATTGCTTGCCACTAAAGTCAATCTCTTTACAGCCTTGTAGGGCTTTGGTTTGAGCATCTTTGATGGTGTCTGCAAGGGCGGTTACGCACAGCACACGCCCACCGTCAGTTACGATTTGGTCACCATCTTGTTTTGTGCCTGCATGAAATACTTTGACATCATCAATGCAAACATCTAGACCGGTAATAACATCACCCTTTGAGCTGGATTCTGGATACCCTTGACTTGCCAAAACCACGCCTAAGGCGACTTTGTCCGACCATTTAGCCTCGCTTGGTAAATTACCCTCAATTCCTGCCATAATCAGCTCAACCAATGAGCTTTCAAGGCGTGCCATGATGGGCTGTGTCTCAGGGTCGCCAAAGCGACAGTTAAACTCAATCACATAAGGGTCGCTATTCTCATCAATCATGAGACCTGCGTATAAAAAACCTGTATAAGGAGTGCCATTTGCTTTCATGGCGTTCACGACAGGGCAAATGACACGGGCGATGACCTTGTCATGCACTTCTTTTGTAACGATAGGGGCAGGACTGTATGCACCCATGCCACCTGTATTTGCTCCCGTATCGCCTTCAAAGATGCGTTTATGGTCTTGGCTGGTTGCCATGGGCAGGATATTATCCCCATCAATCATACAGATAAAAGAAGCCTCTTCACCTTTTAAAAATTCTTCAATCACCACACGACTGCCCGCCTCACCAAACTTATTGCCTGACAGCATATCATCAATGGCATCAAACGCCTCTTGTTCGCTCATGGCGACAATAACACCTTTGCCTGCAGCCAGTCCGTCTGCTTTAATGACAATCGGTGCACCTTTGGCACGAACAAAATCTTTGGCGGCGGAGATTTGGGTAAATACCTCATAAAAAGCGGTTGGAATTCCAACCTTTTTCATAAAATCCTTAGCAAAGGCTTTTGAACCTTCTAGTTGAGCACAATATTGAGTAGGGCCCCAAACTTTAATGTTTGCTTGGCGTAGCTCATCAACAATCCCTGCCACAAGTGGTGCTTCAGGACCAACAAGTACAAATGCCACTTCATGTGTGCGACAAAAATCAATCACGGCGGTATGATTGCTGACATCTAAATCAACATTTTCAATTTTGTTCTCAAGAGCGGTGCCAGCATTGCCTTTGGCAACAAAAACTTTGGCGACTTTTGCATCTTTGGCACATACCCATGCCAATGCGTGTTCACGACCGCCTGTACCGAGTACAAGAATGTTCATAAGGTTTTCCTAAATCAATAAAAAGGCTAAAACTGAAAAATCACACTAATGAAAATATCAAAACTTTTAATAAAATGGCTTTCTGTAACTTTAAGAATTTAACATAAATCACGCCGACAATCAAACAAATAACAGCAATCACACAAAGAATAAGTCAATTTAAAAGTAATGATTTAGATGGCGTGAATAAAAATAAAGGTGGATTAGGACTGTTTTTTGGTATTGCTAATGAATGCTCTAATTACCCAAACCAAACACTTTTACAAACTGTTATTTGACTAATATTTCAAATGCCAAACCATCAAGACTGGCGATAACTTTATCGCCTGTTTTAAGCTGACTTACGCCCTTTGGTGTACCTGTCATGATTATATCGCCTGCGTTCAAGCCATACAGTGTATCAAGATAATCCACCAGATACTCAAAAGAATACATCATTTTGTTGGTGTCATCATCTTGGCGAATCTCATCATTGACGGTCAGTGATAGGTGGTAGGTTTTGTTGATGAATGGCTGAAAATCGCTGAGCCAACAGGCATTTTTAAAGCCTTTGGCTTTGGTCCAAGGTAGCCCCTTTTCTTTGCAGATTGCCTGCACATCTCGTGCGGTCAAATCAAGACCGACCGCCACGCCGATAATTTGTTTATCATCGCCGATTAGGAGTACTAACTCAACTTCATGATGAATGCTATTAGAAAAATCAGGCAAGCTTAGGGTGTTACCCGCCACGATGCTACTGGTCGGCTTTAAAAAGACAACGGGTTCATCAGGCATGGCATTGCCAAGCTCGTGAATGTGTTCGACATAGCTACGACCGATGCAGTAGATATTGTTGATGGTGTGGGTTTGGTTATTTAAAGTGATGGTGGGCATGGGTTTGGTCTTGGTCTTTTGTGTGTTGATGGTGGTTTGTTCAGCTGGTGCGTTTACCTGCATGATTGGGATATCGGCATTATAAAGTTCGTTATTAAAAATATCAATCCTACTTGTCTTATTTATTCATCATCTTGACAATGATGGCTAATAACACTGACCAAATAAGGGTGGTAATAAGGTGGGATATCATGCCCCATGCCATCAATGAGCTTGAAGGTGGCGTTTGGAATAACCTTTGCCAAAAATCTACCATGACTTGGAGTGAGCAGTCCGTCCTTACTACCGTGGAGAATGAGCGTTTTGGCACGGATTTGCTTACTAAAACGCAGTATTGAGCCTGATGCCAAGATGGCGTTGAGTTGTTGGGCGACACCCAATGGATGAAAATTTCTTTGATAGCGTTTTTCGGCAATGGCTCTAGTGCCTTTAATGTCAAGATGACCAGGGCTGCCGACAGCAGTCATGAACCAGACGCTATGACGCACCATATCACGCTCAGAATGACTCTCAGGGCGACGCACAAAAGTCATGAATTGCTTGGGATTGGGCGGTCTAAAAAAAGCTTTGTTGCTGGTGCTAAACATCAAGATAAGATTGTTGATATATTTTGGGTAGCGTGCGGCGACAATTTGGGCAATCATGCCACCCATTGACGCACCTACCAAATTGACTTTATCAAATTTTAAGGTCTTGATGAGTCTGGCGACATCTTCTGCCATGTCGGTTAAAGTATAGGCAACAGGCTCTTGACGGTTTGATAATCCTACTTGGACTTTTAGCATCATTTTTAAGGGATTTACCTTAGGTAGTCCGTCAATGCGAATTTTGCTAGACAGGCCTGTATCACGATTGTCAAAGCGAATGACAAAAAAACCTGCATCAATGAACTGTTTTAATAGCTTATCTGACCAAAACATCATCTGCGAGCCAAGCCCTGCAATAAAAATCATTGCAGGGTGCTTAGGGTTGCCCCCAGCTTCTACACACAGTTTCATGCCCTCACCAATATCAACGATGCCTTGATATAAATAAGGCGATAAATCAGACGGTTGCCAGTCTATCGCCCCAAACTTCTGCCACGATTCTGGCACTGGCATGGACTGTGTGCAAGGTGAGAGATTCATTAGATCTCTACCATCTCAAAGTCGGCTTTAGTAACGCCACACTCTGGGCAAGTCCAGTCATCTGGAATGTCTTCCCAGCGAGTACCAGGTGCAAGACCTTCTTCGGGGCAACCAAGCTCTTCATCATAAATCCAGCCACAGACTATACATTGATATTTTTTCATAAATTACCTTCAATCATGTTTACCCATCAGATTTTACCGATTGGTCATCAATGTGGGCGAAAATTAGTTTAAAAAACTGTGCTTAGTTTACATATGTATCTATTTTTTGCAAGTTAAATTTGTAAAAAGTTGTGATGAACTGTTAATAATAGGGCTTTAATTTTCCCAAAACAGCCTTACTATACTATAATATCTCATCTTAACCATCACAATAAGCCAACTGACAATCATACATTATGCGAATTCCAGACATCAAAAATACCAACAGACAAGAACGCCACTTAAATCAACTTGCCAAACAACTACAAGAGAACGCTGAATTGACAGGTGTGAATGTCTCTGGCACACAGATTAGTAGCCAAGCGTTTGACTTGGTGAGTGAGTATGAGCCGGCAGGCGACCAACCAAATGCCATTAAAAGTTTGGTTGATGGTGTACGAGAGAATAAAAAAGAACAGCTTTTGTTGGGCGTAACAGGTTCGGGCAAAACCTATACGATGGCAAAAGTCATTGCCGAGCTTGGGCGACCTGCCATCATCATGGCACACAATAAGACGCTGGCAGCTCAGCTGTACGGTGAGTTTAAGGCATTTTTTCCGCATAATGCGGTGGAATATTTTGTGAGTTATTATGACTATTATCAGCCTGAAGCTTATGTGCCTGCGTCCAATACTTTTATTGAGAAAGATTCAGCAATCAATGACCATATTGACCAGATGCGGTTGTCTGCCACTCGTGCGTTACTTGAACGCCGTGATGCCATTATTGTAGCATCTGTGTCTGCCATCTATGGATTGGGCGATCCAGAAAGCTATTTAAAAATGCTACTGCACATTGTGGTAGGAGACATGGTTGATCGCACCGCACTCATTAAACGATTGGTTGAGCTACAATATGAACGCAACGAACTTGATTTTGGGCGAGGCACTTATCGCATTCGTGGTGAGACGCTTGATATTTATCCTGCCGAGAGTGAAAGTTTGGCGGTACGCATTGAGATGTTTGATGATGAGGTGGAAAAAATCGTTTGGTTTGACCCTTTGACAGGTAAAAATGTCCGCACCGCACCACGCATCACCATTTATCCAAAGTCGCACTATGTTACGCCACGAGAAAAGCTAGAAGCGGCTAGTGAGACCATCAAGGCTGAACTTGCTGATCGGTTGGAATATTTTCGAGCTAATGATAAGCTGATTGAAGCACAACGCATCAAAGAACGCACACAGTACGACCTAGAGATGATTCAACAGTTAGGCTACTGTAATGGCATTGAAAACTATTCACGCCACTTATCAGGACGACCAGCAGGACTGGCACCGCCAACCTTATTTGATTATGTGCCTGATGATGCACTGCTTTTCATTGATGAAAGCCATGTTACTGTACCGCAGATTGGGGCAATGTACAAAGGTGATCGCAGTCGCAAAGAGACACTGGTGAATTACGGTTTTCGTCTGCCATCAGCGATGGATAATCGCCCGATGAAATTTGAAGAATGGGAGCGATTAAAGCCCTATACCATCTATGTGTCTGCCACGCCTGCCGCCTATGAATTGGAGCGAAGCGAGCAGGTGGTTGAGCAAGTGGTGCGTCCAACAGGACTGATTGACCCTGTGCTTGAGATTCGTCCTGTGCTGACTCAAGTGGATGATGTGCTTGGTGAGATTAATCTGCGTAAACCGCTTAATGAAAGGGTGCTTATTACAACCTTAACCAAACGCATGGCAGAGGACTTGACCAGTTACCTAAAAGAGTATGGCATTAAAGTTGCTTATTTGCATTCGGATATAGACACCGTTGAACGCATGAAGATTATCCATGAATTGCGTACTGGTGTGCATGATGTGCTGGTTGGGATTAACCTGCTTCGTGAAGGTTTGGATATGCCTGAGGTGAGTTTGGTGGCGATATTTGATGCAGACAAAGAGGGTTTTTTGCGTTCGGAGCGTTCTTTAATTCAGACCATTGGTCGTGCAGCACGCCACATTAACGGCAAGGCGATTTTATATGCAGACAGCATTACGCCAAGTATGCAAAAGGCCATTGAGGAAACCGAACGCCGTAGAGCCAAGCAAATCGCCTTTAACGAAGCACATGGCATCATACCAAAATCTGCCCATCGTGCCATCACCGATAAAATTGATACAGGTGAAGAAGAGATAGCAGGTAGTGTCATCATCAATAAAGCAGTGATTGCAGGTGTGGATGAAGAGATTTTAAGGCGACCAGAGCTGATTGCTAAAGAAATATCCCGCCTTGAAAAACAGATGAGGGCATTATCTGGTGAGTTAAAATTTGAAGAGGCGGCACGAGTGCGTGATCAAGTGTTGGCATTAAAGGATTTTTTGGTCAAATAAGGATAATGACTGCTTATTTGAATAAAAGTTTGGTTCATAAAAAAATACAAGAACTTTAATGGGTGTAAAGCCAGTAACTTACGCCATTTTATAAAGCTCAACAAATCAATCAATACTAAAAAACAGGTTGTATGTTCGTTTGCATTGATTAAGCAATGCTTTTGTATAAAAAAGCTTTAAAAATAGAGCTGTAACACCCATAAAATGCATCAAAAGTGTGATAAATCCATCAAAAATTTATTGATTGTTTCTACCAATTAAGATACAATAAAAGTGAAAAGTTTAGAACCGTTACGAAAGATGCGTAATGAGAAACTTGGCAAAAGGGCTTGCAACATTTGCGAGCCTTTTTATATTTTTACCACATTCTAGTTGGAGATGAGCCATGAAATTACAACACATCGCACTTGCTTTGTTATCTGCCATGACAACTGTCGCTGTCGCTGCCCCTGCTGGTACTTGGACTATCGGTGCAGGTGTTGCCCATGTTGATCCTAAAAGCAATCCTGATGATAAATTTGATATCAGGGGCTTGACGGTTGATAAAGACATTCGCCCAAGCGTTACTTTTGAATACTTTCCTGTAAAAAATGTAGGTGTTGAGTTATTGGCTGCTGCACCGTTTCATCATGACATCAATATCAACAACCAATATGCAGGCAAAACTCAGCAACTACCTCCAACATTGTCATTGCAATACCACTTTGATAATGGAGGTAAGGTTGTGCCATTTATCGGTGCAGGCGTGAACTACACTACTTTCTTTAAAGAGCGTCTACACAATCCACAAGCTGATTTGAAAATTGGCGATAGTTGGGGTGCGGCAGGTCATGTAGGTGTTGATTTTAAATTTACCGACCGTGATGCTGTGCGTCTAGATGCTCGCTATATCGACCTAAAAACCAATGTTAAGGTTAATGGCAATAGCGTTGGTGAGCTTAACCTAAGCCCATGGGTGTATGGCGTTTCATTTGTCAAAACATTCTAATGCTTTAGAATTAAAAGCTAATAAAAAACAAAAAAGCTGATAATGTAAATTATCAGCTTTTTTTGGCTAAATATCAGATAATGCTCACCGAGCTTGTGTTGTAATTTGGCAGATTGGGCATAATATGCTACATTAGCTCACGCAATCACTAACATCTTAGTGATGACATCACTACATGACTTATTGTCAATATACACCAATAGTAGCCCTTAGATATAATCATGAACCTTGAAACTCATCCCTTATCGCCATTTTTACCGCCTAATGCCAAAGTATTGATGTTGGGTAGTTTTCCACCACCACGCATCCGCTGGAAGATGGATTTTTATTATCCGAATTTTAATAATGATATGTGGCGAATTATGGGGCTTGTATTTTTTAATGATAAGGATTTTTTTATTGATGTGGTCAATAAATCATTTCATCAGGAGGTGATTGAGCGGTTTTTGATGGATAAAGGGATTGCTATTTTTGATGTGGCAAGGACGATAGTGCGATTAAAGGATAATGCGTCCGATGCGTTCTTAAAAGTGGTGGAAAAAGTTGATGTGGCAGAGCTACTTAAGCAAATGCCAGCTTGTACGCACATCATTACTACAGGTGAGAGGTCAAGTGAAGTTTTATTGTCCGATTTTGGTATCAAGCCACCTAAAATCGGACAATCGGTACAATTAACCATCGCAAAAAGAACGGTGTATTTACATCGCTTACCATCATCATCACGAGCCTATCCGTTGGCACTCACCAAAAAAGCAGCTTATTATCAAGCGGTCTTTGCTGGTATCTTTTATGATGAATATGAATTGGCGTAGCTATTGATTTAAAGGGGGTTGGCGGCGGTCATGAGTGCGACATCAAGCGAGGGTGGCTTGGTTTGAATTTTTCTTGTGTTTTGTCATCAATGCCAGTGAGAATATGCTACAATAGATAAGATAAAAGATAGCATATGTTTGCCAAATTTGTGGCTATCAATATTTTACAATTATTTGGAGTAAGTCATGACCCAAGCAAGTGCAAAAAAACCGCATGTATTGATGATTTTAGATGGTGTTGGACACCGCACTGACCCACGAGATAACGCTGTAGCTGCTGCAAATACGCCAAATCTTGATGAGCTGATGGCAACTTGTCCGACAGGTTTTATCTCAGGTTCAGGTCTTGATGTGGGGTTGCCTGATGGTCAGTTTGGCAATTCAGAAGTGGGGCATATGAATTTGGGTGCAGGTCGCATCTTATTTCAAGACTCAACTCGTATCATGAATGACATCAATACAGGTGATTTTTTTAAGAACGAAGTGCTGGTGAATGCTGTCAAGGCAGCCAATGATGCTGAAGGTGCGGTGCATATCTTGGGTCTGCTGTCTGATGGTGGTGTGCACGCACACATTGAGCATATGCAAGCAGCGGTGCGTATGGCATTGGAGCAAGGGGCGTTGCAGGTTTTCGTACATGGCTTTACTGATGGCAGGGATACACCGCCAAAGTCTGCTGATACATATGTAGCAAGTTTTGAGCAGTTTTTGAGCAAAGTTAATGATGAGTTTGAGGGTGAGGCAAAAATCGCCAGCTTGATTGGTCGTTTCTACTCTATGGATAGAGATAAGCGTTGGGATAGAGTGCAAGCAGCATATGAGCTATTGACCCAAGCAGCGGCAGTTCGTGAAGCTCAGTCAGCATCTCAAGCGATTGAGCTTGCCTATGCTGCTGATGAGACAGATGAATTTATCCAAGCGACCATGATTAATGACAATGGCGTGATTTGTGATAATGATGCTATTATCTTTATGAATTTTCGTGCTGACCGTGCCAGAGAGATTTCTCAAGCGTTTTTGAATGCAGATTTTGATGGTTTTGCTCGTAAAGTTGCTCCAGAATTATCTGCCTATGTCATGCTGACCAAATATTCTGATGAATTGGAAAATAATCAAAAAACCACCATCGCCTATTATCCAACCAGTCTTGCAAACACCATGGGCGAATATCTACAAAATCAAGGCAAAACTCAGTTGCGTATCGCTGAAACAGAAAAATATCCCCATGTTAGCTTCTTTTTTAGCGGTGGTCGTGAAGAGCTGTACAAGGGCGAACAGCGTATTTTGGTCAATAGCCCAAATGTCAAGACTTATGATTTAAAGCCAGAAATGAGTGCGTATGAAATCACTGACAAGCTAAAAGCCGCCATAGAATCTGGCGATTTTGATGTGATTGTTATCAACTATGCCAATGGCGATATGGTTGGGCATACAGGTGTTTTTGAGGCGGCAGTTAAGGCAGTTGAGGCGGTTGATGAGTGTATTGGTATCATTACCCAAAGCGTTCGTGATGTTGGCGGTGAGATGCTGATTACCGCTGATCATGGTAACTGTGAGCAGATGCAAGACTATGAAAGTGGTCAAGTGCATACTCAGCATACCACAGAGCTTGTGCCGTTCATTTATGTGGGCAATCAATCCATGCGTGTGCGTGAGGGTGGTAGACTGTGCGATGTGTCGCCAACCATTTTGCATTTGATGGGATTGCCAAAGCCTGTTGAGATGACAGGCGAGAGTCTTTTGATTGCAGTTTAAAGAAAAAAAGATGGTGAATATGCAAGATTTCGCTATGAATAAACTTGTGGCTGCGATGGCACTTTTTCTAATGGTAGCGTCGCCAGCATCAGCAGAAGTGCAGTGGAATAAGCCTATCGCTAAGATGGCAAGTCTATTGGGCATTAATAAGCCATCGGACAGCATACCGACCGACCCTAACTCTTTGCCAAACACACCAGTCCAAGATAATCTTGATGGTGTGCAAGACGCAGTTGAGCTTGACGCATTAGACAGTAAGCCCAATGTACTGCATGGTATTGATGGTCTGCATCAAGGGAGAGTGCCACTGAATGCGATTTTACCTAAGACCTTAAAGACTTTTGTGTCAGTGGTGGATTTAATTCGCCGTGAATATCCTGAGGCAACGACAGATGACGAGCTATTTTATCACGCCATCAATGGCATGCTAACGAAAATTGATAGCCATGCTGAGTTTTTGGATGCCAAAGCGTTTGGTAGTTTGCAATCATTCACAACAGGTAAGGTAGCGGATATTGGCATTGAAGTATCTTGGCAGGAGTCAGTAGGGCATTGGGTGATTACGCAAGTTGCATCAGGGTCAAGTGCTGACCAAGCTAATATGGCGGTAGGCGATTATCTGCACAAAATTGGCGAGGTGCGTCTGTCTGGTAGTCAAAGCCAAAACGATGTTGCACAACTATTAAATGGCATTCAAGGAACGAAAGTAGATGTTACTTTCTCTAAGTCAGGTCGTTCTAAACTGACCAAAACCATAGAGCGGACGCACAGTACTGAGTCGAATATTGAAACGCTAGTAAAAGATGGTGTGGTGATTGTTAAACTGCCTGTTTTTCAGAGCAACACTCGTGAACAGATTTTAAATGGTGTAGCAGCGGTCAATGTGCCTGTTCAAGGCATGATTATTGATGTGCGAAACAATCCAGGTGGTGTACTTGAATCAGCAGTTGATGTGGCATCCTTATTCATGCGTAATCAAATCGTTACTCAAGTTGAAGGTAGAGAAGGTATTGAGCGAGTCATGCACACCACAGGTGCTCCACTGCTTGATGAAATACCGCTTATCATTCTGCAAAATCGCTATTCGGCTTCGGCTGCTGAAGTGCTTGCCAGTAGCCTAAAAACCCAAAAGCGAGCATTGATTGTTGGTGAGACAAGTTATGGTAAAGGTTCGGTTCAGTCGGTCGTGCCTATTGGCGATAACCAAGCGGTAAAAATTACCACCGCTCATTACCTGACTGCAAATGGTGAGAAGATTGACAAAGTGGGTGTAAAAGCTGATGTTGGCTTTGATGTCAATACCAGTCAAAGCCAAAATGTACATTCATCAACTGATGAGTGGATGGACAGGGCGTTATCTCTCATGCAAGAGGGTAAACTTGATAGCGGAGTGGAATTTTCCCCTGTAGGTGGGTTCTAAGCCCCTAAATCATAAAACAAAGCGTTACCCCCCAAAAAAACTGTATTTGGTTTGGGTGGGGTTGAGTGATTATAAAAGCCATTAAAAACCATCTGATGTATAGGCTTTGTTAGCGTATCATCAGACTTTTTTGTTGGGGTAGGCTTGTATTTTGCCATCATGTAGCTCAATGGTGAGTGCTTGTTCTTGATTGAGCTGTGCGACAGATGAGAGAATTTTGCCGTTTTGATGAATGAGGGCATAACCCTTGGTCAGCGTCTTGGCAGGGTGTTGAATCAAAATCAAACTTTGTAGATGACGGCAATGCTCACGCAACAATGCCAATTTGGGCAAGATGTTTTGATGTTGACCAACAAAATGGGTCAGTTGTCTTTTGGTGGTATTTAAATGAGCATAAGACTGAACCCTGCTTTGGTAAAGCAAATGCTCTACAGATGCCTTTTGGTTGCCAAGCTGATGCATGGTGAGTAACTTGGTTCTTTGTAGGCTATGTGTTGCATCTTTTTTGGTGAGCTGTACTAATTTTAGGGCGAGATTTTGGCTGTGTGCCATGAGTGTCTCGCTTTTATTTTTGGCATTTGACAACAGTGCTTGGCTAGTATTTTTGATATCTTGTATGGCAAGTTTGGCATCTTGAGTGATGGTAATAAGATGTCTCTCAATCGCTCCAATCACCTTTGATGGTGTGTCAAAGCGAGTGTGTGCCACTTCATCTATTAGTACTCTATCTCGTTCATGTCCAATCCCCACCCATACAGGCACAGGCTGTTCAGCGATGAGTGCAGCAAGCTCAAAGTCGTTGAGATACGCCAAATCCCCCACCGCACCACCACCACGAATGATGACAAGCAGATCGGGCAAAGTGCCATAAGTTTGGCGAAACTGCTCTATACCCTGTGTGATAGCAACTCTGATCTCATCTGGAGCATGATTTCCCTGAAAAGTAGCATGATGATAATGAAACTGGCACGCATTAAAATGCTGCAACCTATCGGCTTCACGGCGAAAATCACCCAAGCCTGCGGCATTTTGTGGGGAGATGACGATGACATGACGAATGTCAAATGGAGCGACTAGGGATTTATTCAACCGAGTCAATCCTTCATCGTGAAGGCGTTTTTTCATGGCATGATAAGCGGCAGCAAGCTCACCGATGGTGTAGGTTGGGTCGATGTCGCTGATGTTGATGCTAAAGCCATACTGGGCATGAAAGGTTGCTGATGCCTTAATTAGAATGCTTGTACCTGCCTCCAATGCTCTGCCTGTAGCGGCATGAAACTTCGCCAGAACAGGCTGTGCACGATAACGCCATAGCGTCCCACGACAACTAGCAACAATTTGGTCGTTGTCATCTTTTTCTGCCAATTCAAAATAATAATGCCCGCCTTTAGATGACAAGGCACGCACTTCAGCACGCACCCATACTTCATGATCAAAGGTGTCGCTGATGACCATCTTGACCGCTGTTAAATAGTCGCTTAAAGACAGCTGTGTGCCATCAAGTTGGCTGTGTGTGTCTTGGATTTCATTTAGTTCATCTAATTCGGCGGCAATTTTGGCGTGTAGCTCATCGATGTCTTTGTTGGGTGTTGATAGATTTTGGGCAAGACGAACGATATGGTTGGTGTTTTTATTCATTTTTTACTGATTGGTGTTTAGATTGGTTTTGTTAAAATTTTGGTAAATAACACCAACACTATAACACACCTAACGCATGAATAAAACCGATTGTCCAATTGATGATGAGTTTGATTGATGACTGATGAATATTTATCAGAAAAATTTTTATAAAAATCATTATTTATAGGTTTTTTTAATAACTAATTAAAAAAAACCCATTTGATTTTGTACTTGTGTTCGGTTAAGGTATTCACGCTAAGTGTATGTGTGTACTGCTGTATACTTACACTGATGATTTTTATCCAACCAACAAAAATGGAATCAACAATGAAAGAACTGATGATCGATGCAGACCGTATCGCCAACATTACTCGCATCGCCATTGACAAAAGTAGCGAAAATGCTGCACTTTTGACTAAATTTATTGATATTTATTATAAAAAGTTGCATCATGATGTGGCGGCTGATTTTAACGATAATGACCTTGCAGGCATGGCATTGCACCATTTTAGCCAATTAAAACACCACAATGGTACCAGTCCAAGACTGGCAGTCATCAATCCTGTTAGTGATGAACATTATTTCACCAGCAAAAGTAGCGTCATTCAAATGGCGGTATTTGATCGCCCATTTTTGACAGATACCATGCTAATGATGCTTGAGAAAAAAGGCGTTTCGGTCAAACGCATTCATAACAGTTTGGTAAAAGTAGTGCGTGATGAGCTAGGACACATCATTGATGTGGTGGAGACGGATGAAAGTGATGCTGGCATCGCTCAGCAGTATTCTTTGTTCCATGCTGAGATTGCTCGTCAAGATGAGGCGGTTTTGGGTGAGATTTATGAGGCACTACTTGGCAAGATTAACACGCTTGATGTCATCGTCTCAGACTGGTCGCAGATGCGTGATAAGTTAAAAAGCATTCGTCAAGAGATGCAAAATGCACCAATTCCAACCGTACATCACTCCAAAGATGAGGTGCTAAGTTTTCTGGACTGGGTGGCGGATAATAACTTTATTTTCATGGGTTTTCGTGAATATCGCTTTGATGAGCTTGGTGATAACGCAGAGTTACACTCAGTAGGTGGTAGTGGCTTGGGTGTGCTAAGAGGTTCATCTGAAGATGCTTTATCACAAAGTTTTCATCGTTTACCCAATGAGCTAAAGCACCTATTAAGCCTACCTCGTGTGCTTTTATTGTCCAAATCTCGCCATGAGTCGCCTGTACATCGCCCTGTGTATATGGATTTTTTAGGCATTCATAAATATGACGAAAACGGCAGGTTGGTTGGCGAATATCGCTTTGTGGGTTTACTTACCTCACTTGCTTATCAAACCCGTGTCAACAATATTCCGCTGTTGCGTGAAAAGGCGGATCAAATCCTTAAAATGTCAGGCTTGCCAAAAAATAGCCACAGTTATCTAAAACTGGTGCATATTATTAATACGCTCCCTCGTGATGACTTGTTTCAGGCCAACATTGATGAGTTGTATCCGATGGTGCTTTCCATCAGTCAGCTACAAGACAAAAATCGCCTGCGTCTGTTTACTCGTATTGACCATTATCAACGGTTTGTGTCATGTTTGGTGTATATACCACGCTATAAATTTGACACCAAACTTAGAATGAAAATTCAAGAAGTGCTAACCCAAGCGTATGGTGGCGAATCATCGAATTTTACAACAGAGTTTAATGAACTGCACCATGCTCGTGTACACATTCATGTTAGAACCATTCCTGGTCAAGTTAAAACGGTGGACACCAAGGCACTGGAAAGTCAGTTGACTGCACTCATGCAAGATTGGTCTGATGAATATGCACGCATCTTGAGTGATGAGATGGGCGAAAGCAAGGCAAATCAGCTGGCCCATCTATATGGTGAGGCAATGCCTGCCGCCTACAAAGAACGCTATGATGCTAGCACAGCAGTGGCAGATACCAAGCGTCTTTTGGCAATCAATACAGACAATCCAATGTCATGGCGACTATATCAGCCTGTCGGAAAAGGTCTTGATAGATTAACCTTGAAGCTATACGGACAAGGCGAGCCGACCATTTTGTCGCACATTTTGCCAATTCTTGAGAATTTTGGGGTGCTTGTACTAAATGCTCAAACCTTTAAGTTCGTTAATGATGTGGGTGCTTGGCTACAAGAATATGAATTAAAACTGCGTGATGGCATGAGTATTGATCTTGATGTGGTGCGTACGCAGTTTGAAGATAGCTTGCGTGAAATCTGGTTAGGTAATATTGAGTCGGACAGATTAAATGAGCTGATTTTGGTAAGTGGTCTGGATGCTTATGATGTACTTATTTTGCGTGCATTATCTCGTTACATGGTACAGGCAAGAGCTCCATTCTCTAATGACTACATTCACACGGCTTTGGTAAATAATGCTGCGATTAGTGAGCAGTTGGTTCAACTGTTTCATGCTAAGATGTCGCCTGATGTGGTAGAGCGTGACAAGGTGATTTGTGCGGTAAAAGCCCGTATCAAAGAACAGCTTGCTTTGGTGAGTAGTCTTGATGAAGATCGCATCATTCATTGGTTTTTGGACTTGATTGATGCACTGCTTCGCACGAATTATTATCAAGTTGATGAGATGGGTAAGCGTAAAGATAGATTGTCCTTTAAGTTTGCTGCTAGCCAAATCCCACATCTACCCAAGCCTAAGCCAATGTTTGAGATTTATGTGTATTCGCCACGCATTGAGGGTGTGCACTTGCGTGGTGGAAAGGTTGCTCGTGGTGGTCTAAGATGGTCTGATCGTATGGAAGACTATCGCACCGAAGTGCTTGGGCTAGTCAAAGCTCAGATGGTCAAAAATTCGGTGATTGTGCCTGTGGGTTCAAAAGGTGGTTTTGTCTGCAAGGATAGAACCAAAGCGACAAACCGTGAACTGTGGCAGGCAGAAGGTGTGGCGTGCTATCAGACCTTCATTCGTGGCTTGCTTGATTTGACGGATAATTTGGTTGATGGTCAAGTTGTGCCGCCAAGCAATACAGTGCGTCATGATGAGGACGACCCATACTTGGTTGTGGCAGCAGACAAAGGTACGGCAACTTTTTCAGACATTGCCAATGCTTTGTCGGCAGAATATGGCTTTTGGCTACAAGATGCTTTCGCTTCTGGTGGTTCAGCAGGCTACGACCATAAAGGCATGGGCATTACCGCAAGGGGTGCTTGGGAGAGTGTCAAACGCCATTTTAGATTGATGGATAAAGACATTCAAAACCGTGACGAGTTGACCGTTGTGGGCATTGGTGATATGTCAGGCGATGTGTTTGGTAATGGTATGTTATTGTCAGATAATATTCGTCTGCAGGCTGCCTTTAACCATCTGCATATCTTTATTGATCCAAATCCAGATGCCAAAGCGTCCTTTGTTGAACGCCAGCGTTTATTTGAAATGTCTCGTTCGGCATGGACGGATTATGATGCCAGTCTCATCAGTGAGGGTGGTGGTGTGTTTAACCGCACGGACAAAGCCATTGCCATTACGCCACAGATGAAAGAAGCTTTTGATATTAGCGAAGACAGTCTAACGCCAAATGAGCTACTTAATAAACTATTAAAAGCTCCTGTGGATTTGATTTGGAATGGTGGTATTGGTACTTATATTAAAGCGACAGATGAAGAAAATGCTGATGTTGGCGACCGTGCGAATGATGCCATTCGTGTTAATGGTGGTGAAGTGCGTGCCAAAGTGGTTGGCGAGGGTGGCAATTTGGGTTGTACCCAAAAAGGTCGTATTGAATACGCCCAAAATGGTGGTCGTATCTATACGGATGCCATTGATAACTCAGCAGGTGTGAACTGTTCTGATCATGAAGTGAACATTAAGATTCTACTAGGTTCAGTGGTGCAACAAGACGACATGACCATCACACAGCGTAATGTCTTGCTTGAGAGCATGACCGATGAAGTGGCGAAATTGGTACTTCGTCAAAACTACCTGCAACCACAAGCCATTGAGCTATCGGCTCGAGAATCGGCACAAAGATTACCTGAACACCATAGCTTTATGCAATTTTTGGAGCATTTAGGACGCTTGGATCGTAGTATTGAGTATCTACCAACTGATGAGACGGTTGCTGTGCTGAAACAGCAGTCAAAAGGTCTTACCAATCCAGAATTTGCCGTTTTACTTGCTTATGGCAAAATTTGGGTTTATGATGAAATGCTATCAAGCGATTTGACCGATGATGTGTATTTTCTAAATGAACTACAAAAATACTTCCCGAATGCACTAAGTAAACCGTACTTTGATGAGATGGTAAAACATCGTTTGCACCGTGAAATCATTTGTACTTATTTGACCAATGGTTTGGTCAACCGATTGGGCATTGAAGCGGTGTATGACATCTATAGTCAGACCAAGCGTAGCATTGCTGACATTACCCGTGCGTATGCCGTGGTGCGTGATGTTTTTGAGGTACAGTCGCTATGGCAATCGCTTGAAAAGCTAGATAATCAAATATCAGCACAGTTACAACTAGACATGGAGCTTGATCTTCGCAAGTCTTTAAAAGACGCAATGATAACGCTACTTAATGCTCATGCGTCGCTTGATGTGGCACAGCTGACTGATAAGATTAGTATCAATCGTGATGCCATTGATGCCGCCTATCAAGCAAGGCTAGAACAGCAGGGCGTACCCAGCCAGATAGCTACCATTTTTGCTAGACTGCCTGCGTGGTGCAACGCATTTAAGCCTGATTTGTTGGGTTGATAATAATAAAAAAATCAGAGTCAATTTGGCTCTGATTTTTTATTGCTTTAAAAATCGTCCAAAAAACACAAAAGCGGTAAAATATTGCACAGCTTACAACCATTTTATGATAAAAATTGACTGGCTTGATATTACAGTCTAGTAAAAATATGCTAGAATAATAAGTTTTTAAATTAAACAAACAATAAAGATTTATTATGAGCTTTTTAACCAAAACATTTGATGTCATCGTTATTGGTGGTGGGCATGCAGGTACAGAGGCGAGTCTTGCAGCTGCTCGTATGGGGGCAGATACACTGCTGATTACGCATAATATTGAGACGCTTGGGCAGATGAGTTGCAACCCTGCTATCGGCGGTATTGGCAAATCACATTTGGTGCGAGAAGTGGACGCATTGGGCGGGGTGATGGCACTGGCAACCGACCATTCAGGCATTCAGTTTCGAGTGCTAAATAGCCGAAAAGGGGCGGCGGTTCGAGCCACACGAGCTCAAGCAGACCGTTTGTTATATAAGGCATTTGTCCGTCACACTCTTGAAAACCAGCAAAACCTTACGATTTTTCAGCAACCTGTTGATGACATCATTGTGGAAAATGGGCGTGCCGTGGCAGTGGTTACAGCCACAGGCATTCGCCTAAACACCCGCTCGGTAGTACTGACATCAGGGACTTTTTTAGGTGGTGTGATTCATGTTGGATTGGATCATCAAAGTGGCGGTCGGGCAGGTGATATGCCATCTGTTCGTTTGGCGGACCGTTTGCGTGAGTTAAAATTACCTGTTGGACGACTAAAAACAGGCACGCCAGCTAGGATTGATGCACGCACGGTAGATTTTTCTGTGATGGCCATACAGGAGGGGGATACGCCTTTGCCTGTGATGAGTTATATGGGTGATGTGTCAATGCACCCATGCCAAATCCCTTGCTATATCACGCATACCAACGCAAAAACCCATGATATTATCCGCAACAATCTTGATAGAAGTCCGATGTTTAGCGGTAAGATTGAAGGTGTTGGTCCTAGATATTGCCCAAGTATTGAGGATAAGATTTATCGTTTTGCTGACAAAGACAGTCATCAAATTTTCATTGAGCCTGAGGGCTTGACCACGCATGAATTGTACCCCAATGGCATTTCCACAAGTTTACCTTTTGATGTACAGGTTGAATTTATTCATACAATGCGTGGGCTTGAAAATGCTCATATCACACGCCCCGGCTATGCCATTGAGTATGATTATTTTGACCCACAAGCCCTAAAGCCCACACTAGAAACCAAAGCCATTGAGCATCTGTATTTTGCAGGACAAATTAACGGAACAACAGGCTATGAAGAGGCAGCGGCTCAAGGGCTTTTGGCTGGCTTGAATGCTGCTTTGCAGGCACAAGAGCGTAAGGCTTGGACACCACAACGCCATGAGTCTTATTTGGGTGTATTGGTGGACGACCTAATTACGCACGGTACTAAAGAGCCATACCGTATGTTTACTAGCCGTGCCGAACACCGATTGCTTTTGCGTGAGGATAATGCAGACGCTCGTTTGACCGCCATTGGGCGAGAATTAGGCTTGGTGGATGATGAACGCTGGGCTAAATTTAATCAAAAAATGGAAATGATAGCAAGCGAAACCGCACGCCTAAAAGACATTTGGGCGACGCCAAACAATGCCATTGGCAAAGCGTTTATGGATAATACAGGCGAGATTTTAACCAAAGAAAACAATCTGCTTGATTTATTAAAACGCCCTAATGTGAGTTTTGCTGACATCGCCCAAGTAGCGGACAGCCAAGTTAGTAGCGAAGCTGGTGAACAGATTGAAATTAGTGTGAAATATCAAGGCTATATTGATCGCCAAAATGAGGAAATTGAGCAGATGAAACGCCTTGAAAATACGCCACTATCTCTTGATTTTGATTATACCCAAGTTTCTGGTTTATCCAACGAAATTGTACAAAAACTCTCACATGTACGCCCATCTACCTTAGGGCAGGCAAGCCGAATCAGTGGTGTTACGCCTGCAGCGGTGAGTTTACTTGCGATGACGGTTAAGAAGATGGTAAAAGCTAAAAAAGAATTGAGTGATTGAGTGTGATATGAAACAAATATCTTTTGAGTTTGGAGAATGTAATTCCCAAACCAAATTAAAAGCCATTGATTTATTTGCAGGAATTGGCGGTATTCGTTTAGGCTTTGAACAAGCCTTTGGCGATGACATTGAATTTGTTTTTTCATCAGAATTGGATAAGTTCGCCAAGCAAACTTATCACGCCAATTTTAATGAAATGCCCTATGGCGATATTACACAAATTGAAGCCAAAGACATTCCGCCCCACGATATTATTTTGGCAGGATTTCCTTGTCAGGCATTTAGCATTGCTGGGTTAAGAAAAGGTTTTGATGATACTCGTGGTACTTTATTTTTTGATGTAGCTCGCATTGCTAAATACCACAAGCCCAAACTGTTATTTTTAGAAAATGTCAAAGGCTTTAAAAATCACGATAAGGGTAATACTTTTTTGGTGGTAAAACAAACTTTGGAAGAATTGGGCTATCGTGTTTATGCTGATATTTTAAATGCCAAAAACTTTGGTGTTCCCCAAAATCGTGAACGCATTTATATTATTGCTATTTTGAATGATTTTAATCAAACAGCCAATATTGATTTTAATTATTTAAAAAATATCGTTAAGCCGTCCAAAGTTGGTAGTATTTTACAAGAAAGCGTTGATGACAAATATACCATTTCCGATAAATTATGGGCAGGTCATCAACGCAGAAAATTGGAACATAAACAAAAAGGCAATGGTTTTGGGTATTGTCTGTTTAATAAAAATTCGGATTATACCAGCACCATTAGTGCCAGACATTATAAAGATGGCTCTGAGATTTTGATTGAGCAACAAGGTAAAAATCCACGCAAATTAACCCCAAGAGAAGCGGGTAGATTGCAAGGATTTCCTGATGATTATGTGATACCTGTTAGTGATAATCAAGCCTATAAGCAATTTGGTAATAGTGTGGCTGTACCTGTAATTTATGCCTTAGCAGAGCATATTCGCAAAGTGCTATTTGATGGAGAAAAATTAAATGAAGTTGCCTAAAATTGAAATTAAACAAGAAAAATCAGACATTAATTTAAAATTTTATCTGTTTTTAAATATATCATCAAAGCAAAGTTAAGAGATTTGCAAGTGAACGCTATTTTGCAAGAATACCAATTGTTTTTGACTGCTAAGGATTTGGAGTTATTTAAGAAATCCGTATTGGATAATTTTAATCAACCAACAAAAACTGCCAAAAATCAATTTAATAATTTATCAGAAATTTTTACCTAAACCAATACTTCTACTGATGTAGAAGTATTGGTATTTTCTTTAAAATTATATTTGATTAAAGATTTGTTATTGCAAGAAGCCAAACTAAAATCTATTTATGATTTGGATAAATTAAAAGAACTTAATCCCTTATCTTTGGAATATGATAAAATCACAGTTTTTAACCCTTATACCACTCGGGTAAATGGGGCTTTATTGTCATTGGCTTTCTTTGAAAGTTTGGACAATGGATTTATTTCAAAAACAACCGATGAATTTATTTTAAGCTTATCCAAGCAAAGTCAAGAATTGCAAAAGTTTGGTTTAGAACCCAATCAAATTTTTATGATTGTTTTTACTGAAAGCATCAACCAATCCATTACCAGCCATAGTGGCACGGATTATGAAAATCGTATTTTGTCGGTTTTGATTGGATTGGGAGTTGATAAGAATGCAATCAAAAAAGTTCACGATAATGCCGATAAATCCACAGAATTTGATTTGTTTTTTGAATTAAATGGCAAAAGTTATGGCATTGGTGCAAAACGCACTTTGCGAGAACGCTATAAGCAATTTATTAAAACTGCTCAAATGACCCCAATTGATGTGATGATTGAGATTACTTTGGGAACGGATTTGACACAAGAAAAAGCAAAATCCATTACCAATCACGATGTTTATTTGTTTGTGGCTGATGAAGTTTATCAAGCCAATGTTTACTTGCAAGAAATGGATATGGTATATTCTTGTCAAGAATTAAGTTTGGATTTGTTGAGAAAGTTACTATGAATACCCAAGAAATCCTTCAAGCCGCAAGCTTCGCCTTTATGATTGTCTTTCCAAACCTAGTCTTGATGGGGCTAGGTTTTTATATGAAAAGGGCGGGCAAGATTGATGGAGATTTTATTGATGCCGCATCCAAAATCGTCTTTAATTTTGGTTTGCCGTGCCTGCTGTTTTTTAGCGTGATAAAAAGCGAAGTGAACTATGCCGAGCAGTTGCCACTTATTATCGCAGGGTTTATCACAACCTTTGTGTTATTTTTTGGGGCGGAAATCTACGCCAAATTTTTTGTCAGCGATGTTCGTGATAAAGGCGTGTTTGTACAGGGGGTGTTTCGCTCTAATATGGCGATTATTGCCCTGTCGGTGGCGACCAATGCTTATGGCGTGGTGGGAACGAGTGTGGGGGCGATGTATATGGGGATTCTTACGATTCTTTATAATATATTATCGGTCATCACTCTATCACGCACAAGCCAAAATACCAACTTTAAATCACAAAGCATCAATGTCATCAAAAAAATCTTTACCAATCCGCTCATCATTGCGTTGGTGTCCGCTTTTGTTTATAAAATAGCCAATCTGCCCTTACCACCTACACCCATTACCAAAACAGGTGAGCTGCTTTCAAACATTGCTCTGCCACTTGCCCTTATCTGTGCAGGGGCGACTTTAGAGATTAAATCCATGTTGGGTTTGTCTGGCTTATCTATGCAGGCGAGTATTGGTCGGATTATCATTGCTCCATTGTTGGCAGTGTTGGTGGGTATTTTATTAAAATTGTCTCCTGTGCAATTTGGTGTGCTGTTTGTCATGGTGGCAAGCCCTGCGGCAGCGGCAAGCTATGTGATGGTAAAAGCAATGGGTGGTAATGATGTCTTGGCGGCGAATATTTTGGCGTTTACTACTGTGGTTGGCATGATAGGCATGGCAGTGGGTATGGCGTGGCTTCGGATTTTGGCTTTGGTATAGTGATGAGTGGGGTATAAAAAATGAGCCGAAGTTGGCTCATTTTTGTTGGATATGGACTTATAAACATACTTGCAAAAGTACTTGCCATGCCATTGTCAAACTTTAAATCAAAATCAGCCAATTGTCATTTAGCCAATTTGTACAGCTTGCCAACAGTTGATCATTTAAATCATCAAAGATGATTGCTTCATTATTGGTAAACCGCTCAATGAGTATTAACTCTTGGTCATTAAAGCAAATATGCTCGCCGTTGATGTACCAGTCATTATTTTGTAATACAAAACGGCACGCAGGATTGATCATCAAGCACTCGCCATTGTGTAGTCGCTTAGCAAGTTCATTAGGGCTTAATTCATCATCAAAAGAAATCAGATTGTACCCTCGCTTACTAACCAGCTCACTGATTGCTTGAGTTAAGATGGCGTTGCCTTGATCGGAATTTAGTAGGTTAATCAGCTCATCTTTGATGGCGTTGATGCTATCATTGGATAATTCATGAGGGCTGTTTTGCACATTTTGGGGCAAAACCAGCGGAGAAAACAGGGCGTGTTCACCAGTGGCGATATCAGCGATTTCATCTAGGATTTGCACCATGTTTGGGCGGCGAAAACCAAACGAAAAAGTCAGGCAGTCATCAATCGCAACACCATAATGACTAAGGCGTGGCGGCACATATAAAACATCGCCAGCTTCTAAGATTTCGTCAAAAATGATTTCTCCCATGTCATCAAGCAGTCGAATGGGTTGACCTTCGATGAATGGTGTGTCGCTATCACACATTTTACCCAGTTGCCAACGGCGTTTGCCGTAGCCTTGTGCCAAAAACACATCATATTCGTCATAATGCTCGCCTACGCTACCGCCAGCTTGAGCAACTGATACCATGATGTCATCTTGTTGCCATCTTGGAATAAAATCAAAGACCTGCCAAAGTTCACCAAGCTCAGGCGACCATTGTTCTAGGTTTTGTACCAAGACCGTCCAGAGTTTGGGTGTGTTTTGCAAATCCTGCTCGTTTAGGGGCGAATTTTTGAGTGTCCATACTGTTGGGTTGTTGTCTTGCTGGGTGATGAGACGAGCTGATACACCGTCTTCTATTGCCAAGTCTAGTACATCGGTTGGCTCAAACATACCAACTAAAGCGGGCAGACCGTTTTTAATCAGCAAAGGTTTTTTTTGCCAGTATTCTTGCAGGAAAATCTCTGGCGTGATATCGGTAGGAAGGCAAAAGGGTAGTTTATCGCTCATAATGTCATTTCTTTGGTTAAAACAATGGGCTATTTTAGCAATTTTTAACCAAAAAAACTATGTAAATGGCTAAAAACTTATTGATTGATTTTTTAGGTGATGTGCAAAAACTGGTTTAAAAAAAATAAAATTTTCTTTATAATGGCAATTTAGTTTCTACCTATTAAAAAGGCAATAGCATGTCGGATACCACCTATAAACACGATGAATTTTATGACGAATACGAGCAAGAGTTTGACTTGGAAGATGGTAAATTAAACCAAGCACAGATAGATGCGTTGTATGCGAAACTTGATGAAGCAGGGCGTAATCTGCGTAGCATTCGTGATTTTATCCGTTTTTGTGTGAGCAAACTGCGTGAATATGATGTGGTGGTGGCACAGGGGACAACTGATGAATTTGCTGAAAGTTCTGCGATTGTGCTACATACTCTTAATCTGGATTGGGAGGCAAACCCTGAAATTCTTGATTGCCGACTAACTGACGGTGAAAAACAGGCAGTACTAGATTTATTGGGTCGCCGTATTACTGAGCGTAAACCCTTGTCTTATCTCATCAATTTGGCGTACTTTTGCAATTTGCCTTTTTATGTGGACGAGAGAGTGCTTATTCCTCGTTCACCCATTGCCGAGCTGATCAGTCAGCAGTTTTATCCTTATTTTGATGTGGACAATGTGGGCAAAAGCAAGTTTTTCTTACACGGATTACAAGAGTTGCAGTTATCACCCCCTGAGCGAATTTTAGATTTGTGTACAGGTTCTGGTTGTATTGCCATTGCTTTGGCAGTAGCTTTTCCTGATGCGAATGTCGATGGGGCAGACATTGATAAAGACGCATTGGAAGTGGCATGGACGAATGTGGAGCATCATAATCTAGAGCATCAGATGAATTTACTCCAAAGCGATTTATTTGAAAAAATCCCTGCTGAGAATCAATACGAATTGATTGTTACCAACCCACCTTATGTTGATGCTGAGGATATGGCAGAATTACCGCCAGAGTTTCTACATGAGCCAGAACACGCTTTGGCAGCAGGACAAGATGGCTTGGATTTGGTGCATCAAATTCTCTATCATGCCCCAGACTACTTAACCCGTGATGGACTGCTGGTTTGTGAGGTGGGCAATAGTGAATGGCATCTACGACAGGCTTATCCTGAGATTCAGTTTGATTGGTTGACTTTCCAAAAAGGTGGTAATGGGGTATTTGCGATTACTTGTGAGGAGCTTTTGGAGTATCGAGAGGAATTTGCAAGACAGGTTGAGAGAGTAAAAGGCGAATCGTGGCTGAAATAACACAGGTAGCCATCATTTAGCAACTTAGCAACCAAATTTTTATGAGATAAAAGGTAAGTCTGTTTAGCGATACGCCTTTTATAAATAACAGCGTAATGAAAATAACAAAGATAGGTGGTTATCTTGCCACTTTGTTTTAAATCATTTAGAGGGGGTAATATGTCAGGTAATACCATAGGGCAACTTTTTAGTGTAACCACTTGTGGCGAGTCGCATGGTGTGGGACTTATGGCAATCGTGGACGGTGTACCGCCTAATTTACCCTTGTGTGAAGAAGATTTGCAAGCCGAGCTTGATCGCCGAAAACCTGGCACATCTAAATTCGCCACCCAACGAAAAGAAGACGATAAAGTAGAGATTATCTCTGGGGTATTTGAGGGGCGAACCACAGGCACACCGATTGGACTGTTAATCCGCAATACCGACCAAAAATCCAAAGATTATGGCAATATCGCCAAGACCTTTCGTCCTAATCATGCCGATTACACCTACACGATGAAATACGGTTTTCGGGATTATCGAGGCGGTGGTCGTTCTTCCGCTCGTGAAACCGCCATGCGTGTGGCAGCAGGGGCGATCGCTAAAAAGTATTTAAAAGAGCGTTTGGGCATTATTATTCGTGGTCATGTTACGCAGATTGGCACCGAAAAAGCAGAAAAGCTAGATTGGGATATTGTCAACCAAAACCCGTTTTTTTGTGGAGATAGTGATGCTATACCCAGATTTGAAAAACTGATTATCTCACTTCGTGAGCAAGGCACAAGCTGTGGGGCGAGGCTAGAGATTCTTGCTCATAATGTTCCTGTTGGTTTGGGAGAGCCAATCTTTGATCGTTTAGATGCCGATATTGCCCATGCAATGATGTCTATCAATGCTGTTAAGGGTGTGGAAATTGGTGATGGCTTTGGTGTGATTGAGCAGTTTGGCCATGACAGTCGAGATGAACTCACCCCTGATGGCTTTTGTGCCAATCACGCAGGCGGGATTTTAGGCGGTATTAGTAGTGGGCAGACCATCCGTGTCGCCATTGCTCTAAAACCAACCGCCAGTATCACAACCGCAGGCAGGACGATTGACCTAGACGGTCAGGCAACTGATGTCATTACTAAAGGTCGTCATGACCCTTGCGTGGGTGTGCGAGCAACTCCTATTGCTGAAGCCATGCTTGCCATTGTTCTGCTTGATCATTACCTGCGTCATCGTGGCCAAAATGCCGATGTTGCTTATCCATTAAGACCGATTGAGTGAGTGCTTGGTGTGATATGTTTTTTGACATAAAACTGATTTTTAAAGCCTTGAGTTTGCCACTACTGTTTGTTGGTCAGTTAAGTATTGCCAACGAATCAATGTTGATGGACTGGTACAAAATGATTACCCCTAATTATGCTCAATTCCAACAATTGTATGGTTCGGATTTGGACAATATGGTGTTTTCACAGACTTTTCGCCCCAGTAGCGAGCAACAATTTTCAGATGAACGACTTAGTTCACAAAAAATACAGCTTGGGGCGAAATTGTCCGAAGGGGCCTATTATCATTGTATGGTTTGGGGATATCATCGATTAAGCCTAATGTATGATGACCTAGATGATATTTCTGATCATATTTTACAATTATGCCAAGATCACGAAGATGTTTATGGTATTTATAATATCTTATTGGCTTCAGACCGTTACGGCTTTTTCATGACTGAGAAACAAGCATGGCAACGCATCATAGAAAATCGAGCAAACGGTACTCATGATAATAGCGACTTTCACAAAGCTGTACGCCAAAGAATTCATCAGCTCAACCAAGATTCACCCACTCATTAACCCTAACTATCCTTATTAGCAAGCGATATAAGCAATGACACCTGCCATAACTTTATTAAAAAGGGCTAAAGCTGAGTTTAGTATTCATGAATACGACCACGACCCAAGCAATACTAATTTTGGGCAAGAGGCGTGCGAAAAACTAGGTTTGGCTGATATCGAAGTTTTTAAAACTTTACTGGCAACAGATGGCAAGAGTTATTTTGTGGCAGTATTGCCTGTGGCATATCAGCTAAATCTGGGAAAATTTGCCAAAGCAGTGGGTGTTAAGAAACTAAGAATGGCGGATATTGCCAGTGCTGAGCGTATCACAGGCTATCTGGTTGGCGGTATCAGTCCTATCGCTCAAAAGAAACGACTGCCTAGTGTGATAGACCGCACCGCCCAAAGCCTAAATAAAATGTATGTTAGTGGTGGACGGCGTGGGCTTGATGTGGGAATGATTCCTGCTCATCTTGCTAAGGTGCTTGGAGCAAGTTTTGTGGATATTATTGATGACTGATAAGGTCTTGGTTTGGATAAAAAGTCTATCATAAAGTATGTTATAATGCTATTGTATGGCATTTGACTGATGCACCAAGTTCTTGTGGGTTGTCAGACATTATGGTCAATGGACGCAAGTAGGGTTTATGATGGTATGGTATTTGTGAACATGAAAAAAAGATGGGTGAAACAGCCGACCGCATGGATCTTTGCGTTATCGGCATTGCTGTATGGGTGTAAGCTAGACGAACAGCCACTTGAAATTACCCCAAGTCATACAGATCAAGACGCTAGCGAAAGGGTGAGTGTTGGCATAAAGCAGTTGCCAAGTGCCACTCCGCTAAATAGGCGTACAAAAGCACAAGATGAATGCCCAAGATTGGTGCAAAAACGCATTGATAATACGGTTATTTCTCGCAAAGACAGTATTTTGAGTAGTACTTGCGATTATTTTATTTATCCTGCTATTGGTGATGTGGTCAGTGTGGCGGTGTCTGATCGTCGTTTGAAGCCGTATCTAAATACCCCTTATTATCACGATTTTGCCAATGGCGATTATCAAGTGGTGGCGAACGGTCGCCATGTCATTCGTTTGGAATATGACGCATTTGAGCGTCAGCCTGCGGTGATGGATTATGTCATCACGGTTGAGGTCAAACCATCAGAGTATTAAACCGAACAAAGGTTGCAACAGTCTTTGTCTGGTTTTATAATCTAGTCATGATATGCAACCATTTGTGGATGGCATGATTACCGTCAGTCAGTCGCAAGATTTTAAAGAAAACAATACCTGCAAGTTTTTCCAATCACAAATATGATGATGCCCTGTATTTTTACTACCAAAAGAAGGTGGTATTTTGGTAGGTCATGAAAAGATTTATTTTACTCTCTACAAACCAGTCCTACGATTGCTTGATGAGACAGAACAATTTTACTTCTTTAACAGGCATTGCACACGGTGCCGGCACTGCGATTACAGCAGGTATTTTAGGTGGTGTAGGTGGCATGGCAATGGGCTGGGGGCGTTGGCACTTGGAGCAGTAACCGCACCCAAAAAAGATGAGCTTATGCCTAAAGTTTAGTGATTTTGTAGGGGCTAAATTAAAAGTCATTCACACATTAGCAGAATATCTGACCAGTGCTGATGAACAAAATTATAAAATCCAAAACTGGTACATTGAACAAAAAACATCAGAAACCAATGCCACCACCACCTTTGAGCTGTCAAACCCTGTGGACTTTGAGGGCTTAAAAATCCCAGTGCGTCAAATCACCAGCTACTGCCATTGGGCGGTGTGTGGTCGTTATCGTGGCGAAGAATGTGGCTATATCGGCACCAACCGCTTTACCACAGATGGCAAGCCCACCGACAACCCAGAACTAGACAGATGTGGTGGGCGATTGACTGACTGTCAACTAAGAGACAATGAACAACGATTTGGCGGTTTTCCTGCCAGTAGTTTGGTGGGTTAGTCAAGCGTTTTGGCATACTCAACCAAAGCGGTTTTGATTGCCATTGCCTTTGAGCAGCCCTTGCGTGCTACAATGCTCTCAAGGGCTGCTAGGACTTCTGGCTCGGTATGACTGATGACAAGTCCGATGCGTGCCAATGACTTATCAAAATAGTTAGCGGTTGCTTTTTTGCGTGCTTGTGGGCTTGCTTTATCTGCCATAAAAAATCCTTGATTTTTATAAAAATGGTGCTATGATAATGGGTAAGGAATGTGCTAAGTAGGACGGCTATCCCACTTAGCACCCAGTTTGTTAGTTGGTAGCTAACTCACTGGCTTATTGCTTACCAAGCATTTATGCTAATAAGTAGTAAGACAATAAGGACGATGATTTGGATTAACTTGTACATCGTTCTTTTCCTTATTTATCACTAGGCTTGTCCTAGCCCAATCAACACCCCTTGTGTTGATGGAATGTATTGTATTACAATATACAAATAAAGCCAAGTAATTTCTGCGTTTTTTCGCAAAATTATTTGGCTTTTTTATTTTATAAGCCATTGAATTATAAACACATATTCAGCCGTCCAAGTGCAACTTGGGCGGTTTTTTATGGGTGCAAAATGAGACAACTAAAATAAAAACTGCTTAGTTGGGCGGTTTTTTTAATGATTGGATTTCGGTTAGGATTTGGGTTAGTTTTTGCTCAATGCTATTAGGTGGAGCAATCCCTATCGGAGTAATGATTTGGCTTTTGATTTTTTAAACCACTTTTTAGACACACCAAACAAGGTTGTTGTAACCATTGGTATTGATGATGATAAGGCAAGAAGCCTTGCTCAAAACCGCCTTTACTGGAAATGGTTGCACCAGTTAAAACAGCAAACAGGGCAAGTTTTGAGTAAGATTTATGCACGAGATGACGGCGATTTTGCCCAAATGGTAGAGAGTGTCGCACAGTGCAAAGGCTTACTTGACGATTGGCAGTATGAGAATTTAGCAAACAATGTCATTAAAAACATCAGCACAACAAAAGCGAGCATAAAACAAATGAGTGAGTATCTAAACAAAATTGAGATTTGGGCGTTTGGCCAAGGGCTAACTTTAACCGTGCCTAGTGAGTTGGATTGGGTGTGGCTGCCAAACACTCAATGGCAAATTGCACAGTATAAGGCATGGGGCGGTAATTGGGGTCATCGGTCTTGACAAGATAATAATGCATTGTGATGAACACGCCCATCAAAGGTATGGCTGGCACAAGAGTCAGAAAGGTCGCACCGCATCCGAGCGTGGCTATGGGCAGGCGTGGAGAAAACTTCGCAAGCAAGTCATGCAACAAGATGGTTATATCTGCCAAGTTTGCCAGCATTCAGGCAGGTACACACCTGCCACCGAAGTGGACCATATTGTCAGTAAGGCACAAGGCGGTACAGACGACTTAACAAACCTACAAGCCGTCTGCCATGCCTGTCACCAAATAAAAACGAAGGCAGAGAGATATGGGGGTGGGTAAAAAGTTCACGGCATCAAGCGGTATGACCGACCCCCTGCTAAAATTTTTACGACCGCAAAATTAAAAGTTTAGGGGGTAGGGCAAGAATGGGCGGAATTGCGACAGTTGCAGGGCGTGGGCGAAAACCTAAGCCAACAAAGTTGAAAGAGTTAAACGGCAATGCTGGTAAGCGTGCATTAAATAAAAATGAACCCAAGTTTGGTGCGATAACCAACATTGAGCCGCCTGAGTGGTTGCCACCGTTGGCATTTGAGATGTGGCGACTTGTCATGCCAGAGCTATTGAGCAATAAGGTTTTGACGATTGCAGATGTACACAATATTGAGTGCTTTTGTGTTGCTTATGCAAGATGGCGAGAAGCACAAGAGCACATAAAATACAACGGCATTGTCATCACGAATGAAGAAACTGGCTCGATGGCAAAAAACCCTGCGGCTACTGTGATGAATGAGACAGCTCGTCAATTGGTGCAGTTCGGTTCGCTATTAGGGCTTGATCCGAGTAGTAGAGCAAGATTAACAGGTGGGGCAAAGCAAGAAAATGTAAGCAATCCATTTGCGGATTTGTGATTTGGTTATTACTAACTAAATTTTCTTAAAATCTTAAATACCCTGCAAGCGTGCTTGTAGGGTATTTGGCGTATCAAAAATTTAACTCATGATCTATCACAATGTAAAAAAAGCCGAAAAGTACGCTCGTGATGTCATCAATGGGAAAATCATCACAAACAAATGGATAAAATTAGCGTGCCAAAGGCATTTTGGCGATAAAGAATTAAGTAAAAATAAGGATTATCCTTATCAATTTGACGCTGATAAAGCCGAAAAATTGGCGAAGTTCATTCAGTTGTTGCCACACACTAAAGGCAAATGGGCAGCTAAGGGCGAAAAAATCAAGCTAGAACCGTGGCAACTGTTCGCCTGTTGCTTGCCTTTTGGATGGGTAAAAAAATCAGATGGCTTAAGACGCTACCGTAAAATTTTGATTTTTGTGTGTCGCAAAAATGGCAAATCAGCGATTGCAGCTGGCTTGACAAATTATATGTTTTGTGCTGATGGGGAATTTGGTGCAGAAGTCTATAGCGGTGCAACAACAGAAAAGCAGGCGTGGGAAGTTTTAGACCGGCCAAAATTATGGTCGAACGCACCCCACAGCTCAAAGAATATTATGGCGTTGAAGTTAATGCGTCAAACATGAACCGTGTGATGGACGGTTCACGCTTTGAGCCAGTTATCGGTAAGCCTGGCGATGGTGCCAGCCCCAGCTGTGCCATCATCGATGAATACCACGAGCATAAAGATGATACGCTGTATGACACGATGGAGACAGGCATGGGGGCAAGGGAACAGCCTGTGATGCTTGTCATTACCACCGCCTTGATATTCCTGATTTGTGGGCGGTGCTATACGGCAAAGACAAAGACGATGAATGGACAGGCGACATAGCACTGATGAAAGCCAATCCAAACTACGATATCTCTGTGTCGGGTGAGTTTTTAAAGGCAAGGCAACGAGATGCCATCGCATCGTCAGCCAAGCAAACGATTTTTAGAACAAAGCATTTAAATGAATGGGTTGGTGCAAAAAACGCATGGATGAATATGGCAAAATGGCAAAACGCCCCTGTTCGCAAGTCTTTACACGAGCTGGAAAACCGCCCCTGTTACATTGGGCTTGATTTGGCGACAAAGATTGACTTAAACGCTCTAATATTGCTATTTCCGCCCACCAATGATGACCCTTATTATCACATTCACGGGGCGGTATTATCTGCCAGATGCTCGGGTGCTAGAAAGTATGGACGGCAATGCTGACCGCTACCGTGCGTGGGACACAATGGGGCTTTTGACACTCACAATGGGCGAAGTCGTGGATTTTGAAGTCATCAAAGACGATTTGCGTGAGTTTATGGGTCGCTTTGATGTTCGCCAAATCGCCTATGACCCTTGGCAGGCAACACAGCTTGCTCAAGAAATGGAAAAAGAGGGCATGACCATGGTTGAGCTTCGGCACACCGTTCAAAACATGAGTGAACCAATGAAGGAGCTTGAGGCTGTCGTATTACAAAAACGCTTAGCCCATGGTGACGACCCAGTAATGACTTGGATGATGAGTAATGTTGTTGCACAAGTTGACAAAAAAGATAACATTTATCCAAACAAAGAGCGAGCCGAGAATAAGATTGATGGCGTGGTTGCACTGATTATGGCGATGAGCCGAGCAATCACGCATCAAGATAAGGGTAATATCAATGACTTTTTAGACAATCCAATTATTTTTTGAGGAGACTATGACAACAAATGATAAAAACTGGTGGCAACGCTTTTATAGCAAGTGGCTTGGCGGTGGTAAACGACTGTCAAAAGGTAGTACCGCTCAGCCATTTGACAGTGTGTATATGCCATCAGGCACAGCGGTTACTGCTGATACCGCCTTAAAGTTGTCTGCAGTTTGGGCTTGTGTGAGGCTAAGGTCGCAAATCATATCAAGCCTACCTTTGCATTTGCGTAGCATTGATAACACATCAGCAAGTAAACATCCTTTGCATCGAATTTTACATGATGCACCCAATGCAGATATGACAGCATCAGAGTTTTGGGAGGCGAGGATTGTGTCGCTGGATTTGTGGGGCAATGCGTACACACTCATTAGCAGAAACAAACAGGGGCAAATCGTCAGTCTTGAAATATTAGACTCTTCTATCACAACGGTTAAGCGAGACGAAGCAGGCGAGATAAGTTACTTGGTTGGCAATGACACTCATCATGCTGATGAAGTGCTACATATCAAGGGCTTTACGCTTGATGGTTTGGTTGGTTTATCGCCCATACGCTATCAAGCAAGTGTGATGGGTAGCCAAATTGATGCAAACAACGCAGCTGGTCATACATTTAGTAATAACCTAAAAGCTGGTGGTTTTTTGCAGACAGGTCAAGAGGTGCTGACAACCGAGCAAAGAGACAAACTAAGACAAAATCTTGAATTTTTTGCTCAGCCAGAAAATGCAGGTAAGTACATGGTGCTAGAAGCTGGTATGACCGTATCAAACAACGCAGTTAAGATGAACCCTGCCGATGCTCAGTTGTTAGAAAGCCGATATTTTGGTATTGAGGAAATTTGCCGAGCTTTTGGTGTTCCGCCACAGTTGGTTTATCACACTGACAAGGCATCTAGCTGGGCATCTAGCTTGGAGGGCATGAATTTGGGCTTTTTGATGTACTCGTTGCGTCCAAATCTGGTGCGTATTGAGCAAGCCATCACCAAAAAGCTACTTACAGCATCCGAGCGTGAAAAGTACAAGCCAAAATTTAGCGTTGAAGGCTTGTTGCGTGCTGACAGCCAAGGTCGCTCACAGTTTTATATGTCAGCCCTACAAAATGGTTGGATGACAAGAAACGAAGTGCGTGTGTTAGAAGATTTGCCACCGATTGCTGGTGGTGATGGTCTGACTGTACAGTTGAACTTAACAACAATAGAAAATGTGGGTAAAGATGAAGACAAAATCAATAGAGTTTAAAGCCAAAGCCGTTCAAGATGACGGCTTTTTTAGCGGTTATGCTAGCGTGTTTGATGTAAAAGACAGTTATGGCGACATCGTGAAAAAAGGTGCTTTTTTAGAGTCAATCAATGAATTGTCCGTAAAGTCTAAGAAGTTGCCAATTTTGTAGCAACACAAGACGGATGAAGTCATCGGCGTATGGCATAAGCTGTATGAAGACGAAAATGGCTTGTATGGCGAAGGTCAGCTGTTTATTGATGACATCAGTAAAGCAAAAGAGACTTACGCACTGCTAAAAAACAACGCAATTGATGGGTTATCAATCGGCTATCAACTTAATCGTTGGCAATACAACGAAGAGCAAAAAGCACATGAGCTGATCGATATTGACCTAAAAGAAATATCGATCGTTACGATGCCAGCCAACCAAGAAAGCCGTATCAATTCAATCAAAAGTACGCTACATAAAGGAGCGTTGCTAAGCCTGCAAGACTTTAAAGCATTTTTGGTTGATGCAGGATTTAATCAAGAGCAGGCTGCCAAAATTGCCGATGGCGGACTAAAAAAAATGCTAAATGATGATGACATGGCATTAGAAATCTTAAAATCAATCAAGGTGTAATATGACACAATCAAGTAAAGAGCTTGCTTTAGAACTACAAAAAGCAACAGAAAAAGTCAAGGGCTTGGGCGAAGAGCTAAAAGGTCGCATGAGCTTGGGTGAACAAAAACTAGACAACATCAAAGGCGATGTTGATGCTGTACTGCAAAGTATCAACGAGGTAACCACACGCTTGGCTGATGTTGAACAAAAACAAGCTCGTCGTAGCAGTGCGTCTGTACCAGATCAACCGTTAGGACGAAAGCTGTTTGAATCTGAATCGTTCAAACAATTTGCCCAAAATCCAGTAAAAGGCAACCGTGCGTCTTTGTAGGTAAAAGCAACAATCACATCGGCGACAACAGACACAGATGGTGCAGCAGGTGCGTTGGTGCAAACGCAAAGACTACAAGGCATCATCGCACCACCAAATCAAAAGTTGCGTGTGCGTGATTTGTTGATGGCAGGCACGACTGATAGCAACGCTGTTGAGTATGTCAAAGAGACTGGTTTTACAAACTCGGCGGCAGCACAAGAAAACGAAGGCGATAAAAAAGCTCAGTCGCACATCAAATTTGGTACAGAGACTGTGTCAGTGCGTACGCTTGCTCACTTTGTCAAAGCAAGCCGACAAATTCTTGATGACGCATCAATGTTATCAAGCTATATCAACGGTCGCTTGATGTACGGTTTAAAACTGGTTGAAGATAGACAATTGCTCAATGGCGATGGCGAAAATGGCAATCTAAAAGGCATTATTCCACAAGCCACGGCTTTTTCTGACAAGGCATCGATGGCAAATTATAGCATCATTGATCAGATCCGCTTGGCAGTCTTGCAGGCTTATTTGGCGGAATATCCAGCATCTGGTTTGGTGCTAAATCCAATTGATTGAGCGAAGATTGAGCTAGAAAAAGACAAAGATGGCAGACACATTATCGGCTTGCCTCAAGGTTCAGCCAACCGCACTTTGTGGGGGTTGCCTGTCGTTGAGACGACCGCCATGGAGGCGGGTAAATTTTTAACTGGTGCGTTTAATTTGGGTGCACAAATCTTTGATAGACAACTGTCTTCTGTCGCTGTTGCAACGGAAAATGAAGATGATTTTGTTAAAAACTTAGTAACCGTGCTGTGTGAAGAGCGATTAGCTTTAGCAGTGTATAGACCAGAAGCATTTATTTACGGCACTTTGCAAGCAAAATAACATAAAAGCCCCAAGCAAGGCTTGGGGTGTATGGGGGAAAATAGCAGATATTGAGAAAAAAACAAAAGGTAAAGCAAAAGAATGATTACCCTTGAACAAGTCAAGCATCAGTGTCGCATTGAGCATGACGATGAAGATGAGCTGTTGCGTAGCTATATTAGTGCTGCTTATGACTATGTCAGCAATTTTACTAGCCGAGAGTTTGAAGATAATGGCGGTGATTTAGAGTACACGCCATCAATCAATCAAGCCTGCTTGATGCTTATTGCTCATTGGTATGAGAATCGAGAAGCAACAAAAACAAACATGGTAACAATCACTCAAGTGCCATTTGGCGTACAGTACCTGCTTACCCCTTATCATGTGATGGGGGTGTAAATGGCAATCCAAGCAGGTCAATTACGCCACCGCCTAAAACTCTACCGCCCTACCGCCAGCCGTTCATCTTTGACAGGGGCAGGAAGAGTCAGCCAATGGGAGCATAGTTTGACCTTATGGGGGCAATTTACCCCCTTATCGGTCAAAGACATCATCGCAGGGCAGGCACAGGACAGCCAAATCACAGCAAGAGCCAAAATCCGTTATCGCACGGATATTGATAACACAATGCGAGTAGAACACATAGGGCGAATGTATGAGATTGTGGGCGAACCACTGGCAGACAATGCAAGTGGGCGAGAGTATCTGACTTTAGTGTTAAAAAACATTGTGCCATTTTTGCGACCTGCTTTTGATCATAACAAAGACGAAGCGGTGCGGCGATTTAAAAAGAAATTGGGCGAGCGGATTGATAAATTGAAGGGTTAGATGGCGATGATTGCAAAACTATTGTTTTTTGGCTAAAATAGTTCAATTGATTCACAATAACTTAAAAGGAGTCGCCAATGCTTAAAAAATTGGCAACCGAACCCATCAAACGCCCAACCACACCGATTGTCCCAATGCAATTAAGCGACGACGAAGCAACTCGCCGACTGGTTGCTCATGCAACTCAGCGTGTGATCAAAGCCCATAAAGAAGAGCTGCAAAAACTGGCATATCGATGATTAGCACAGCTTTTGTCATCACGGTTCACGATGAAATCCTTGCCCAAACAGGCGTGGGGCGTGCAGGCGTTCATCTTGACAGACTTGAAAGTGTACTTGGTCGCATAGACCAACAAATGCACTACAATTGCATTGATGATGCTTTTGAGATTGCTGCTTGGTATGGCGTTGCTATTGCCAAAGGACACGCTTTTGTCGATGCCAATAAACGCACAGGCTTATCCGTGATGCTGGCATTCCTAGAAGTGCAAGGCATTTCCATTCCTGCCAATGTCGGCTTGGATGATTTGATGGTGGAGATTGTAGAAAATGACGAGCCACACGAGATGCTTGCTAGGACTGTCGCTGACTGTCTGTATCAACTGGCACAATGACAGTATTGCTGCTTATTTACCACCGCTCCATCGTGAGTGGTTTTTATTACCCAAAGGAAATCTATGAATGCTTCTGAACTGATTTTTAATGATTTGGATTGACAAAGGCTGTGGGTTGGGTATGATGTGCGTAAGGTGTCAGAACCTTAGTAACTAGCGGATAACCGCACCCGAAAGCCCAAGCGGTTTTTTATTGTCAAAAATTCCCTTTCATGACATACGCAAATTTGCGTATCGCTCAAAAAATAACCGTTGGCGGATTTCCGCCATCGCTAAAATTATGTTAGGGGGGCGATGAAATAAGGTAGCTTGCTACACGAATAAATCCAACCGTTCTTGTTTTCGGTTTCTGAACCCCCTAGCCCCCTTAATTGGGGAAATTTCAGAAAATTAAGTTTAAATGCTCAAATTTGAGCATTTAAAAATAATCAAAAAATATCTTGACAATAAATTTTGATTTTTATAGAATAACCACACAAAGCCTGAAAAACTTCTTTTGTACTCGCCAATCACAAGCGAAATCTGTGATTTTTTTGTGCCCACAAAAATTGCCAATCCTTACGATTACCTTTTTTATGGGTAGGAAGGTGTGGAAATACCCAATACCACACGCCGTTAGTACAGCGGTTTTTCAGCTTCCTATCCGCCCTTTTGGGCTTTCTACCAACTGAAAAAGGTAATGTACTATGTCATCTTATTGTTGCAAACACTTCAATTAGCCAACATAACGGCTTATTTTCCCTAAACGATCTGCATAAAGTTTCTGGCGGTGCAAGCAAACACCAACCATCAAACTTTATGCGTAATGCTGAAACACAAGAGCTTATCAAAGAAATTGAGCTTGAAAAATCAAACTCATCAAATTTGATGAGTATCGCATATACAACAACAGAAGGCAAAAAAGGTGGTACATTCGTTTGCCGTGAACTGGTAATCCGTTACGGTATGTGGATAAGTGCAAAATTCAGCCTAATGGTTATCCGAGCATTTGACAATCTAAACACAGGGCGATACTTTGCTTGCCCAAACTGTCATCAGACGATACGCTACCGCTCCGTAACGCTGTCAGTCTAGCCACTGGGGTGTTGAGATTGGACTATGCCACGATTTATAAAATGGTGCATCAAAGATTTGGTATTGATGAAATCAAAGAACTGTCAAAAGAACAAATCCTACAAGCGGTGGAATATGTGCATGAACTGATGGTAAAATCAAAAGGCGGTATGAATGAACGCTTATCCATCAGTGCCCAACACCTAGCGTGGCATACACAGTTTATTTATTCTTGGTATAAAGCCATCGAAGAGCCTTCCGTGCCTTGTCGCCACGCTTATCAGGACAAATCCATGACCATATCATTCATGCGGCAATAGAAGCCAACACCATCGGCAAACATTTGGGCTATGATGGCATGAACCCTGACATGATTACCAATAAACATTGGGATGTTGGTCGTTATTATTAATTAACTAAACTTTTCATTATGAAACCCTGCAAGCACGCTTGTGGGGCTTTCGTGCTGACCGCCTTTTGGCGGACGGTGGGCTTGATGGAGTATGACCGAGTTACCACAGAAATCAGGGAGCTACAAAGATGCCTTGATGTACTGAGTCAAAAATTCTTTAAGCTATCCAAAAGCACAGGGCTAATCTTTGATGCATTAAACGAACAGGCGACAGGTAGTCTCATGCCTTTTGCCGAAAGGCGTAAGCAAGCCCAAGATTTCCTTGATAAGCATCGTGCCAAAAAACAGCATTATTTGCATTAGGCATTTGCTTGCCATTGCTTGAATTTTAGGATAATTTGAGGTATGGTATGAAGTATCTTTATTTTAGGTGGTCGCCATGCGATTAGACTTTATTGCCTCTGATGATTTTGACAAAAAACAACCTTTATATTATATGCTGGGTGGTTTTTCCTTAAAGTGTATTCACACTGGCAAAAATATCGTACTGCGTCAAGAAAACCTTGCTCATGTCAATGAAATCATCACTCAAGATGGCGATTATCAACCATCAATGATAGATGGTGCGTTACTTGGTGGTGCACTGGCAATCGCTACCGAGAGTATGTTTGCTGGTATGGCAGGTGCTGTGGTTGGCTCATTATTGGGTGCGAAAAAAATGCACTTATTGCAGCTTATTTTTGATGATGGACGCAGTTTAATTGTTAAAGCCAGCAGTAAAGATACCCAAAAAATCAAGCATCACGCCAAAAGCACAGACTACCTAACTTTGGGTGGATAATGCCGACAAAATCAACGCAAAGCACTCGTAATGAGTGCTTTTTTATTGGAGAAATTCATGTCATTGGGTATTGAGATTCATGTGGCGGCAAACACCGCACAATTCACCAAAAACATCAGCAAAGTCGGCAAGCAATCAAAGCAAGTCGCCCAGCAGATGCAATCTTCCATCACTCATGCCACAAGCCAAGCGTCTAAAGGCATGAATAACTTAACACAGCACACCCAAAAAGCCACCTTGGGTCTTAACAAGCTATCTAAGATGGGTGGTATTATTGCCAAAGGAATTGCAGCTGCTACAGGTGTATTTGCTTCTGTCAGTAGCATGGTGTCTGTACGCCGTGAGTTTGATGTTTTAAATGCAAGCCTGATTACTGCCACAGGTTCGGCACAGGCAGCGTCCGAGCAAATGGACAAGCTAAAAAACTTCTTGCTTTTTTTATCAACCTAAGTTAGTCTGGTACAGACAACCTTTGCTGATGGGATTTGCTATTTTTGGTATTAAAATATTGCATTCTGATGATTTTGTGCTTTATGGTGGGGCTTCAACTGGTCGTTTCTTTGCCATGACTGATAAAGAAACAAACAAAAGCCAAGTATATAATTTATCCACCCAAGTACATAAATTTGAGCTGGTCGATACCGAAAAAGTAGAAACCTTGGCAAATTCAGTTCAAAATGGTGCATTAAGCATGACTGTGGGAGCAATGCTGTTTGGTGCAGGTGTCTTTCCTGCACTTGCGACATTGTGGTTTGGTAGTAAGTTGCCAAACCACACCAAAGATGTTTATGTTGCTTGTATTGAATTTACCGATGGAAAATCCGCTATTGTGCAGCTTGATAAGAAAAAATATGATCAGTTTTTAAAATATATTTCTTAAATCACAACATAATTTAAAAAACCCACCTTAGTCGGTGGGTTTTTTATTACTCAAAGGAAATATTATGGCATTGGCAATTAACATCGTTGAGCAGTATCAAGCAGAGCGACAAGCCCAAAAAGATGCTAAGGCACTGATGGCGATGTTTGCCAAATATCAAAAAAAGTAGTAGGGTGAAGCGTCCTACGGATTGCAGGATTACAGAATGGGAAAATTCTACCTTACTTAATTTAACTGCAGACTTGCAAGAAAATCAAAAGTGGGTATAATTAAGGTATCTGTTTTTTGAATTTTCTTACAATGAATTGCAAATTGTTTTACACCAAAGGCTTTCCAGAGCATGTCTTTGTCTCATTAACAGACACAGGCATCGCTTTGTTACCTAAATTTTGGGGTAAAACGATTAAAATACCAACGGATGACATTTTAGGCATGGCATTGCTACAAAGTGATTATGGAGATAATGACTTTGCACGCACCAAACGCAATCTTACCGCAATGGGTGCTGGTGCAATACTGATAGGCGTTAATCCGCTGCTTGGGATTGGTGCGACAATTGCGGTGGGCGGTACAGATGTCAAACAACAAATTTGGCACTATGTGGGTGTATTGCTAAAAGATGGGCGTTTTTTAACGCTCAAGGCAGATGACAAAGCATTAAAACGAATGCAAGACTGCTACCCCATCGCTTGTAGTACGCCGATTGATATAGATGTATTTTACAATTAATCACAACTTTTCTTAACCCTGCCTTGGCAGGGTTTTTTATTACTCAAAGGAAATATTATGGCATTGGCAATTAACATTGTACTTGGTGCAAATACGGTTAATTTTAGCCGTAATATCCAAAAAGCCACCAAGCAAGCCGAACAGCAACTAAAAGGCTTTGCAGGTTTTGCCCAAAAAGCCCTAGACAAAATCAACGCAGGTACGCTCATTGGGGCTGGCACATTAACCACCATCGCTGCCGCTGCCGACAAAATGCAATCTTTGGCAAGTAAAGTTAAGCTCGCTACCGATGGCAGTGAGCAGTTTAACGCTGTACAACGCCAGCTACGCAATATCGCCAATGAGCAGCGGTCTAGCTTTGAAGGTGTTGTGGATTTATATGCCAGTAGCCAGCGTGCCTTATCACAGCTGGGCAAATCACAGCAAAATGTGATTGATTTTACCCGAAATATGACCATGGCGATGAATCTTGGCGGTGGTTCGGCACAGGCTCAAGCTGCCGCCCTTACCCAGCTGGGTCAGGCGCTGGGTTCTGGGGCGTTGCGTGGTGATGAATTTAATTCGGTTGCCGAGCAAGCCCCCATCTTGATGGAGCTGATTGCCAAGCGAATGGGTGTGGCGACAGCTGCCCTAAGAGACCTTGCCAAAGAAGGTAAAATCACCGCCGATGTGGTCTATGAAGCTGTGTCAGGTTCGACGCAGGCTCTTGAAGAGATGGTGGGCAAAACCAACTTTACCATGTCGCAAGGCTGGCAAGTCATCAAAGACAACTTCGGCTATTTGGTGCATGACATCATCAATGAGACCACAGGCATCGCTGGGGCAATCTCTGATGTGCTTACCTTTGTGGGACAAAACCTAAAAACCATTGCAACAATCGCAGGGGCAGCAGCGACTGCGATTGGGGTCAAAATGGCTCATGCATGGGTATTGGCAAAATTAAATACCGAAAGTCTTGTTGTCTCAATTAAAAAATCAACTTTAACCACTTTGGATAATGCAAAATCTTGGATAACATCAGCTTATGGGGTACAAACCTATACCGAAAAAGTTGCCATCTTAACCCACTTTAAAAACACTGCCACCGCAACCACCGCCAGATTTGCCGAAACGATTGGCGCAGCGATGGTGGGCGGTGTGGCTCGTGCGACGATGGCGATTGATGGCTTTGGGGCAAGATTGGCAAGTGTGCAGGTTGCTTTGACGACTTACCTTCACACAAACCTTAGCCTTACTAACATCAAGAATGTGACTGCATCAGCCATCACTCGTGCCAGTGCTGCGATGACAGGATTTGCTCAGGCGACGATTGCCAATATTGGTTCAGCTGCCAGCTACACCAGAAGTCTTTTGACAATCAATGGAGCAAAGACCGCCTTTATTAACATCACACGCTCCACTGTCAGTGGCGTGGTGGGATTTGGTGCAGCGATTAAGGCAGGGACGATAGGCTTGGCTGGCTACACTCGTGCAATTGTTACCAGCACCGTCGCCAAACGAGCTTTTGTTGGGACAGCCACCCTTGCTGCTGGTGCGGTCAATCGTATTGGCACCGCCTTTACCGCTGTTGGTCGCATTATCCTAGCCCACCCGTTAATGGCAATCGGTGCTGTCATCGCTGCGATTGTCGTGCGCACGATGGGACTACAAAAGGCGATGGAGAGCCTGTCTGAGGCGACGGCGGTGCTAGGTGAGCTGCTAGGGCAGATGGTCGATGCTGGCATTAAAGGATTTAAATGGCTTGGCGATGTTACGCTGGATTTTTTTAGCCGTTTTAGATCAGATGGCAAACAGTCCACCAATCAGGTCTTGGGCTTTTTTGGTGGGCTGTTTAAAGGCACTCGTGGTGGCTTTGTGGGGGTATTACAAATCATCGCTCGGGTGTTTGATTTGGCAGCTGCGACCATCAAGACCTTTGTGCAGTACGCTTGGAAAAACATCAGCTCACTTGGCACGGCAATCGCTAATGTGTTCAAGGGCATTGGTAATTTTGCCATCTCTGTCTTTGAAGGCTTAGTCAACCACATCAGCAAAAATATCAATTTTCTCATCGATGGCATGAACGCCGTGTCCGATTTTTTTGGTGGTGGGCAAATCAAGCGATTAGATTCGGTGTCCTTTGGGCGATTGAGCTATGGCAGCATAGACTTTGGCGTGGCTGGATTTTTTGATGCAGTCAAATCAAACAATAACCAGTATCTTGAAGGCAAATTACTTGCCGCCCACGACAAAATAACAGATGCCGCCAACCAATCCAAAGACGCTCACGATGGTTTGGCTGGTTCACTGGATGCCACCAGCAAGGCGAGCGAAAACGCCACCAAGAACACCAAGAAAAACGAAAACACCCAAAAGTCTTTGACCGATGCCATCAAGGAACAGCGGTCAGAATGGGAAAAGCTACGCTATGAGATGGCACACCCCTTAAATCTTGAAATCGACAAGGTAAACTGGGAGATTGCCAACGGCAAGTTTAAGGGCATTGATAAGGCACTAAAAAAGCAGCTGCAAGACGCCGCGCGAGCGATGGACATTGACATCATTCATGATGAGCTGGACAAGCTGGTACAGCAGACCGCCATCGATAACATGAACCGTGGGCAGACAGGCAAATTGGCTGAGCTGTTAGGACATCTTGACAACTCACGCCATAAGTTCTCCTTACTCAAAGATGAAGTGATTGAGTTTAACGAACAAGGCAAACGGGTTATCAAGACCACAGGCAAGCTGGGCGTTGCTTTATCGCAGATGGCGTTGGCAGATTGGCACGAATACGCTCATGCGTCCAATCAGAGCATCGGTGAGCTTGACAAGCAAATCGAGCTGGTCAAGGCTAAGGGGGATTTTAGTAAAGAGCTGCTTGTGTTTGAGCATGAATACCAAGCCACCTTGGATAAATATGCCCACTTAGCAGAGCTTGATGATACCGAAGCATACACACTCATAAAAAATCAAGCCGAACAGCTCAAGCTACGCCAACAGATGCTTGCTACACAGACCGCTTATCAAGACATACTTGATGGCTTGCAAGATGAAGAGAGTAAAAAACTTGGCACATTGCAAAACCAGCTTGATGTCATCGCCAAGCAGCACAAGCTCATGCAGAGTATGCCGCAGATGAGTAGTGCCATCGATCCGCTCGATGCCAGCTTTGGCGTGCTCAAACAAGCCCTTGATTTGCCAAGCGTGCCGATGAATGCTATTGAGCAACTAGAATCAGAGCATCAAAGCAGACTTGATATGATTGAGGGTTTTTTGGAACGGCAACAAGAGCTGTACAAGGGCAACGAAGACGCTTTGACACGCATCACCAAGCAAGGCGAACAGGCACGAGCGACGGCAAAACAGCACTACGAGGAGACCAAAAACAAGCTCATACTGACAGAGTCTGAAAGTCTGTTTGGCTCACTTGCCAACATCGCCAGAGACGGACTTGGCAAGCAATCTAAGGTCTACCGTGCGATGTTTGCCATGCAGCAGGGTTTTGCGATTGCACAGGCAGGTCTTGCCATGCAACAAGCCGTTTCACAGGGTCTCGCCAAAGGCTTTCCGACAGGACTTGCTGATATGGCGTTGGCGGTGTCGCATGGGGCGAAAATCATCAGTGCTATCAAGTCGGTGGTCATGCCAGTCGGTCAAGCCCACGACGGCATCATGTCCGTCCCCAAGTCTGGCACTTGGAATCTTGAAAAAGGCGAACGAGTACTGCCTAAACACACCGCCCAAAACCTTGATAATACGCTCAATCGTTTGCAGGGTCGTGGTGAAGCCAAAGTGATTATCAATAACTATACAGGTGAAAAAACAGATGTGCAACAAATGCCAAATGGTGATATGATGGTAACTATTGGTAAGATGATTGATAACAAGGTGAATGCCATGGTCAATCAACGTTTTATGCAAGCACGCCGACAAGGCGGTGAGCTTTATGGGAGATGATTATGAATGAACAACACATGAAAGGTTTGGCACTATTGGCGGAAGGTGTTGCAAAGCCGATAGCTACACAATTACACGCAAACAGTTTGTTTAGTGCTGGTACGGTGCTTTACTTAGCCGAAAAAGGTATTATTGATTTGGATGATTATTTAAATTATATGGATGATTTAAAAGAAAGATTGATGCAATCACCCGATTATAGTCAAGAAACTAAAGATGCTATTGAACAAGAATTTGATTTTTATCAATCTAAATTCAAAAAATAGAAAATGACTTGAATAAAAAATCCTATCATTTGATGGGATTTTTTATTTTGGAGTAGTGCATGAAAACCTTTAAATGGAAAATGAACATGGGAGCGTCTGCCAGCGTCAAGCACTCTGTGGCAAAAGCCCAGTTTGGCGACGGCTACGCCCAGCGTGTGAGTTTTGGTATTAACAATAAACGCACCGATTGGAGTGGTACTAAGACAGGCGACTGGGCGACCGTCATCAAGCCCATCAAAGATTTTCTTGATGAGCATGGTGGTGTTACGCCCTTTTATTGGGCTGATCCGCATGGCACGACCGCCAAATACATTTGCCAAGATTATGAAATTTCTCAAAGAAAAGGTAATTTTTGGGAAATTAGCCTAAAATTCGAGCAAACCTTTTAAGTTGTTAAGTAAAATTTGACAACTCAAGCCAAAACCCATTGATTTTAATGGGTTTTATTTTTTGCCACCTGGCAAGGTGGTATTTTTTTAACGGAGATAAACCATGACCCAAACCCTAACCACCCTAAACCGCACCGAAGCCAAGACCTTGCAAGACTTTATCTACCAAGTGGACGCTTGGCAGGCTCAGCACGGCGACAAAGCCAATCATATTGAAATTATCTACTACCCCGAAGATGACGGCTTTGAAGTCGTCAATGGAGAAAAAGACAATGGCGTATTAAAGCGTAACCGCACCACCGCATTTCGTGCCGAGATTCTAGCATGGGCGACCAACCAACTTAACCAGCTTAAAGGTTGGGGTAATGACAAAGCTGTTACCGTCCTGCATTTAGTCTATGCTAATGATGAATTTGGCGTGGCGGTGGAAGTTGTGCCGACGACAAGTCTGGCAAGCGAAACCGAGCCAACCGACGAACTGGCAGACGAAGAAGTATAACACACAAAGACGGAAAAAGTGATTTTTCCGTTTTTTATTTGGAGGGCTTATGCCATTAAACAGCGACTTTCAAAAATTATCCGTAGATGGACTAATTACCTTGTTTGAACTGGATGCAAGCCGTCTTGGAGCGGGCACTTTACGCTTTCACGGACATAATCACGACAAAAACGATGTTGTAATTACCTTTTTTGACAACGGCAACCCTACGGCAAGCGATGAATGTAAAGAGCAGATTTGGTTTGTGGAACAAAAAACATCGGAAAATGCCCAACAAGTTACTTTTGAGCTGTCAAATCCGATTGATTTAGAGGGCTTAAAAATCCCAGTCAGAGAGATTACCAATTATTGCCATTGGGCGGTCGTGGGCAAGTATCGTGGCGAAGAATGCGGCTATACAGGGGCGACAATGTTTGACGAACACGACAAACCAACCGACAACCCAATTTTGGACAAATGCGGTGGTCGCATGAAATCGTGCGTTCGCCGATTTGGTAAAAACAAGCCTTTGCCCTTTGGCGGCTGTCCTGCCAGTAGTTTGATTGGCTCATAGGAATTAAGATGAAATTAACCAAACAATTAAAATCGGACATTACCTCCCACGCCCTTGACTGCTACCCTGCCGAGTGCTGTGGCGTGATTGTGAATAACAAATACATACCCTGCACCAACACCGCCCATGACAATGAGCAATTTACTCTTTGTCCAAAAGAGTATGCCCGTGCTGAAAGTATGGGGCAGATACAAGCCATCGTCCATAACCACCCTGACGGCGGTGTGTTGCCGTCTGATTTGGATAAATTACAAATTGAACTGCACGGTGTGGCGTGGGTCATCGTGGCAGTGTCCAAGCAAGATTATGGTGATGAGCCTGCTTTTGGTATTTATGAACCGTGTGGGTATAAACCGCCACTGTTGGGGCGAAATTACATTCACGGTGTGCAAGATTGTTATGCCATTGTCCGTGATTTTTATCGCCGTGAGTTTGAGATTGAATTGCCTGATTTTGACCGCACAGACGCTTGGTGGGAAGACCTCAATCACGCCCCACTGTATGAGCAGAACTTTGAAAAAGCAGGCTTTGTGGAAGTGGACAAAGACAACCTGCAATACGGCGATGTCCTGCTTTGCCGTGTCGGACGCACGCACCATGTTAATCATGCCTTAATTTGGCTCGGCAACAATGACACACTCAAAAGCGAAGTTACACCGCCTTGCGTGGGCAACACTCTAATCCTGCACCACCCCTACGGACGGCAGTCGGTGCGTGAGATTTATGGCAAGGGGTGGGCGGATAGGGTTGGGCTTGTCGTGCGTCATGCTAAACTTGCTTAGCCCAAAGCTCCACCGCCTCCATGATAATGATGTTTTTGGTTTTGCCTGTTTGTTTAGCAAGGTCATCAAGCAGTTCGGCAAATTCTATCGGCACTTTAAAACCAATCGGTTTTACGCCACGGCGTTCATCACTCTCACGCTGAGTTTCGGCACGGCTTTTTGGGGTTTTGACAATCTTAGGCATTTGACAAATCCTTACATTATTGGTAAGATAATCATAAGTTTTAGGAGAAGGCGGTGTGCTTGCCCACCGCCCCAGCCTTTACAGGCTACCTGCCATTAGTAAGCGTTGTTGCTTAGTAGTAGCAGGATAACAATGATAATTAGCTTTACGACTGCCTTCATTGTCTTATCTCCTAAGGTCGCCACCACTTCACAAGGTCGGTGGCGGATAACCTATCAAGGCTTGGTGCTGCAACACCTTGTCTTGATAAACATATTATAGTTTAAACTACATTAAAAGTCAAGTAATTTATACACTTTTTTTGCAAAAATGTTAAAAAATGTATGGGTTATTTGGCTTTTTTGTTATCAAAAAAACAGTGATTTTAACCGCTCATGATTCATCGTGGGCGGTTTTTTATTGGGGAAGATTTAGTCATAAAAAACCCATCTACTTGCATGACATTTTAGCCAAAAAGTTTAGCGGTTATGAGATGGAACGAGTAATTATAAAATATATTCTTTGTCATTATATTGTCATCACATGACAACAAATAGGGCGAGTTATTGGATAAGATGGAGCTAACCCTAGAAAAATCTGAGAATATTGCTATCTGTAATCACCAGATCCACCCTTTGATCCCAATCATTGACCGCCAATCTATCTACCATTTGAAAGTGGTAGCACCAACCGACCTTTAAGCCGTGAAAATTGGCAAAAGTTCTGTCATAAAATCCACCACCCATGCCCAGCCGATGACCCAGCTGATCCACCGCCACCAAAGGGCAGATGATGCAGTCCATTTGCTTTGCTGTTAATGATGGCTTGGTCATGGGTTCTTTCATGCCGAGCGTGTGGCGTTTTAAGGGGGTTTTGGTTGGCTGATAAAAACAAGGAGCGAATGTTAAGGGTTTGCCTTGCTTGGTGATGGGCAAGTAGGGCGTAAAGCCATATTTTTGGCAGAACTTCATGATGGGAGCTGTTGGCAATTCGCCAAAATCGTCCAAATACAGCCCAATGTTAGCGTGCTTAGGCAGATGTAGTAATAACTTGGGTAGGTGCAAGCCGGCAAGAAAAGCGAATCTTTGCCGTTGTTTTTGAGTGAGTGCCTTTCGTTGTTTTTTGATGTTTTTTCTGAGTGTGGCGTTGTCCATAGGGCTTCCAATTAACCAAGCTAGGCGTTTAATGATTAAATGATAATAACTAATGATTGAGAATTATTTTTAATGGTGGTATAGTATTTGGTGAATATACCAAGCACTTATTTTATCTTAAATTCACTTAGAAGGAAAATGCAATGACTGATATGACCAATATTCGCATAGAAAAAGACACGATGGGTGAGATTGCTGTCCCTAGCGATGCTTACTTTGGTGCACAGACTCAACGCAGTCGTGAGAATTTTAAAATCGGTGGTGAAACCTTGCCAGTTCCACTCATTCAAGCAATGGCAATCGTCAAAAAAGCAGCTGCCATCACTAATAGCAATTTAGGTCGTATTGATGGTGATAAGGCGGAGCTGATTGTTAAGGCTTGTGATGAAATTTTATCAGGCGGGCTTATGGATCAATTCCCGCTTGTGGTCTGGCAGACAGGTTCTGGTACGCAGTCTAATATGAACATGAATGAAGTTCTTGCTAATCGTGCCAATGAACTTGCAGGCAGTCCAAAAGGTTTGTATCAGCCGATTCATCCGAACGATGATGTCAATCATGCCCAATCTACTAACGACAGCTTTCCTACTGCCATTCGTGTGGCAAGTGCCATAGAGATTAACCATAAGCTCATTCCTGCCGTTAAATCATTGCGTGAAACCCTTGCTAAAAAATCCGCTGACTTTGCCGATATTGTCAAAATCGGACGCACTCATTTGCAAGATGCCACCCCTTTAACTTTGGGGCAAGAGTTTAGTGGGTATGTGGCACAGCTTGATTTGGCACTTAGTCGCATTGATGATGCTTTAACTGGTCTATATCAGCTGCCACTGGGTGGAACAGCGGTTGGGACGGGGTTAAACAGTCACCCAAAGTACGCTATTGAAGTTGCTCAAACAATCTCTAATTTGACCAAATTGCCCTTTGTTACCGCTCCGAATAAATTTGAGGCACTGGCGGCTCGTGATGCTGAAGTGTTTGCCAGTGGCGCTCTAAAAACTTTGGCCGTCAGCTTGAATAAAATCGCCAATGATATCCGTTGGCTATCCAGTGGCCCTAGATGTGGATTGGGTGAGCTACGCATTCCTGAGAATGAACCTGGATCATCCATCATGCCAGGCAAGGTAAATCCTACCCAATCTGAAGCGATGACGATGGTGTGCTGTCAAGTGATTGGTAATGACACAACCATCTCGATGGCTGGAGCAAGTGGCAATTTTGAACTTAATGTCTATATGCCAGTGATTGGTTATAATTTATTGCAATCCATTCGTCTGCTAAGTGATGGCATTAATAGTTTTAATGATAACTGTGCAATAGGTATTGAGCCAAATCACGAGAAGATTGATTATTTCTTGCATCATTCGCTCATGCTTGTTACGGCACTGAACCGCAAAATCGGCTACGAAAATGCAGCCAAAGTTGCAAAAACTGCCTATAAAAATGACAAATCGCTAAAAGAGACCGCCATTGAGTTGGGTTTATTGACAAGCGAAGAGTTTGATGAGATTGTTCGTCCAGAACAGATGGTCTCGCCAAAATAATTTTTCATTTGATGTCTGAAAATAAGGGTTGGTAACGACCCTTATTTTATTTTGGTATTTTAATTCAATGACTCATTTATAAATGGAATGATAGTAAGGTGGCAATATAACCAATAAAGCATCATCAATAATGGTCTATTTTTCTATATTTTGTCATGCTATCTTGAAAAGTTGGGTAAATTTAGCGATAATGAAACATTTTGTTTTTCGTCATTATTTATCCTAAAATTCTTTAATAGCATCTTTTATATAACAATAACGCCATGACCGATCAATCCCCAAATAACAGCCATAGCCGAACAACTATTCAAAAGCCCATAAGACAATCAAAACGAAAGTCCAAACGCAGTCAAGATGACATCATGGCAAATAAATTTTTACGCACGACTTTCGCCACCGCTAAAAAACCCATGATGATGGTATGGCTACTGGATGTGGCAAGCGTATTGGTGTTTGTGGTGCAGTCGTATGAATTGATGGTGTTGTTTGGTGGCTGGTTTGATGTTTTTGTGCATGATGTGCCATATCGGGCAAGGGGGCTTTGGACGAGTTTGGCGGTGCTACTTGGTTGTATGCTGATACGCATTGGGCTTGGTTATATCAAAGATGTTGTGCTGACAAATATTGGTATTGATATTGCTGGGCGTGTGCGAGCAAGGCTGTTTGATAAGTTAGGTAAATTGGGACAAGCCAGACGCTACTTTGGTTCTGATGGGGCGTTATCAAGCAAAATCATTGATGAACCTGACCGTCTGGTTGGTTACGCTCGTTTTAATGTCCAAAAGATGACTGCCATAGCTACGCCCATCATACTGGCAGGATGTGTGGCGTATTATAACTTGACAGTGGCAGTGATACTGCTTGCCACTGCACCGCTTGTACCGATTTTTATGATGCTGATTGGCATAGCAACTGCTCGCAAGAGTCGTGAGCAGATGGATGCTTTAGCACAGCTTGGCGGTCGGTTCTTGGATTGGATTCGTGGGGTGAATACACTTTCACGACTTGGTGTGGTAGATATTGCAACATCAGACCTTGAACGAAGCTCGGACAACTATCGCAAGCGGACGATGGAAGTGCTAAAGATTGCTTTTTTAAACAGTGCAGTGCTTGAGTTTTTATCGGCTTTATCAATCGCTTTGGTTGCCATGTATTTGGGCTTTGGTTTGATGGGTGTGCTGCCATGGGCTAAAGGGCAGGTGCTGACCAGTTATGGCGAAGCATTGTTTATCTTGCTACTCGTCCCTGAATTTTATGCTCCGCTTCGCAGATTGGGGGCGGAATATCATGTGAAAGGTCAAGCGGTAGCTTGTGCTAAGGCGATTGCTCCTATATTGAATTTTAAGGTAAAACAAATCGGTGGTACTCCTTTTATCTTTGATTCATCTCCTGCTTTTGAATTAAAAAATGTGCAAGTCTTTGGTGATGATGGTCGAGTGAGACTGTCGCCAACTACGCTGACTTGTCAGGCAGGTCAATGCACAGCGTTCATGGGTGAAAGTGGTGTGGGTAAATCTACGATTTTGCAGATTTTATTGGGTTTTGGCGATTTTGAGGGCGATATTATTATTCATGCTGATGGTAAGTCGGTACGCTATGATGACATAGATGTTGCTACACTACGAGAACAATTTGGTTATCTGTCGCAGACCGTGCCACTGTTGCCGATGAGTATTGCAGATAACTTACGCCTAGCCAAGCCTGATGCTTGTGATGATGAGTTGGTGTCAGTGTTGCAGGCGGTCGGTCTAAAAGAGGTGATTGATGGGTTGCCTAGCGGTATTCATACCATGCTTAGCGAGCGTGGCGGTGGTCTATCAGGTGGTCAGGGTCAGCGTATTGCCATCGCTCAGTTGTTACTTCAAGATGCCAAAGTATGGCTACTTGATGAACCAACCGAGCACCTAGATGGCGAGACAGCAGGGCATATCAAGGCGTTACTTAGCCATATTAGTAGGGATAAAACCGTGATTTGGGTAACGCATGATAAGGCGGGCGTGGCATTTGATGAGGTGTATTATTTAGGCAAGGATAACAATCAGGATTTGGTTAATGGAGAGGCACCATGAGAGGGCAAAATGATAAGTTTCGCCTAAGACAGCTTTTGTTAAGTCAAAAGTTATTGTGGGGCATTGCATGGCTTTTGGGCATTGCAACCGTTCTGTCTGTATTGGGCTTGGTGATGCTCTCAGGATGGTTTATTACGATGGCAGGTGTGGCAGGTGTACTTGTTCTTGGTGCAACCTTTAATTATCTGATACCATCTGTGATGATTCGTGGTTTTGCCATCGTGCGTACTTTTGCTCGTTATGGTGATTTGATGGTGTCGCATCATGCGGTATTTGGTCTATTAAAAGAACTAAGGGTGAGATTTTTTGCTCGTTGGGCAAGTCTGCCACTGTCAGTTCGTATGAATAGACAAGATGTTCAAAGTAGTAGCGAGACCATGCAACGGCTCGTGCGAGATATTGATATACTTGATGAATTACCACTACGGCTGATTTCGCCATTTATTGTGGCCACTTTGGCGGTTGGTGTATTATCGGTGTTGATACTTTTGGTGTTACCAACGGCATTATTTACCGTGCTGTGTCTGCTAGCATCTTTGCTTGTGGCACTTTGGACGCTAAAACAAGGGGTAAGGCTAGCAGAGCGTGAAAGTATACTATTAACCCAAAAAAAGAGTAAGCTATTGGATACTTTGCCTGCTTTAACCGCACTATTGACATGGAATAGGTGGCAAGAGCAAGTAGCGACTTTGTCGGCACAAGATGAAGCATACGCCCAAACCACACGCCAAGCCATGCGATTAAGACGCAACCGTCAAGCACTCATTCAAGTCATCATCGCCATTGCTTCGGTTGCACTGCTGATGGTGGCAGGCAGTCTGTTTGATGGTCAGGCTAAATCATTTGTCATACAGTTACTAAGCAATCAAGCCTTAACTCCAACTCCTGCTGTTGTTCTGGCACTGTTACTTGGTTTACTAGGTCTGATAGAAATCTTGCTCGGACTGGTTGGCGAGCCATTGGCTTGGGGTAGAAGCCTGCTTGCTAAAACTCGCATTAACACCTTGATTGATGGTGAGTCAATTCCCCAAAAGCAGTCAATAGCCAGCACGCCCACGATTCATCTGCATGGTGTATCCGTAAAAATGCCAAAAGGGCTGATGGCTACAACCAACATCAATGGCGTATTAACTCCCACTAAGCCAACACTCATTGTTGGTGCATCAGGTGCAGGTAAATCCACTTTGCTTGCTACATTGGCAGGAGAGATTGCTCGTGTTGGTGGTGAAATTTTGGTTAATGGTGTGGATATTGATGCGGTGGATTTTGGTAGCTCTCTTGGCTATTTGGGGCAGAATGTCGATATCTTTGATCAAACATTAGCGGATAATCTACGACTGGGTAAGCCATCTGCAAATGACGATGAACTGTGGTCGGTGTTAGATAAGGTGGGACTGCTTGACTGGGCAAAATCCCAACCAAAAGGACTAGATACTCCGCTTGGCGAATATGGCACGGCAATTTCTGGCGGTCAAGGCAGGCGTGTGGCTTTGGCACGGCTACTACTTGCTCCAAAGGCGGTGCTGTTACTTGATGAACCATTTGCAGGGCTTGATCAAAGTACTCGCCAAACAGTTTGGCATAGCCTTGTTCAGTTACAAACTAATGGGCAGATTGGCGTACTTGCCATTGCTACGCATCAGATTGGCGATGAAATGAGTGATATCAATATCATGAAAGTCGGTCAATAATAGATGGATTGACCAAGTGCGTTTAATCCAATAGACTGACCAGTCATGGGCTTGAAAAACCAGTCTGTCTTTAAGCCACACCCTAAAGCTAGAACTCTGGCTTTGGGGTATTTTCTTAGTAAGTATGAAGTAGGCTTTAGCCGTCTGTGATGGAAAAGTCGTGTGTCATGGCATAATCAAACTGCCAAAATCTCTACAATCATCAATCCTTCTTGTCGTCATCTGGGTTTGGATTGTCTTGTTCGGTGATGATGGGAGTGTTAGGATCGCCAAAACTTAAAATCTCAGCGAAGTTTGGCTCAATGTATAAAGACAGCTGCTGCTTTTCTAGAACGCCTTGATTTACCTGTACTTTTTTAATGGCGTTCATGACAAGTTCGCTGTTTTTTAGCCATCGTCCGATTTCTAAATAGACGATATTGCCTTTGTATTCAACGAATGGCACTTGTTTAATTTTAATATTATTTAAAATGACAGGTAGCGGGTCTTTTCTGAAGATCGCACGGTAGCTATTTAGGGCAAATTTTGCCAAAGGTGCTTGCCACCATTTTTTACTGTGTAGTTCTAATACATCGGTATCGCCAGTCTGGCGTAGCACCAGTCGTTGAGTGTGTTTGTCTAGTTGCAAATGCACCAATTCAAAATTGCTAGCGAGACTGGCAAATATCCCTTGAACATGAACCGTGGTATATAGTCGCAACCAACCATCGTGAACATCAAGTCTTAAATCGTGCACCATATCAACATTTTTAACGACATAGGTAAATAGTGCATCGTTGATTTGATTTTGACTGATGGGTATTTTAATCTCATCAATAAATTGGCTAGTAGCGTTAGCATAAGTGTGCTTTAGGCTACTTAGGGTTTGTTGCCAACTGATAAAAATATCTTCAATCAGTCTATCGCCGTCAAAACCGCTGATCTGAGCAAAATTCTCTAGCGTGGATTGTGGTTTTTGTGAAGCGTTATCTGATGAGTGGTTAAAAGTGTGTTCTTGTTGCATCATGTCAAATCAGGATTAAAATTTTAACCATTGTAACAAATTTTTTGCGTTATTAGCAAAAAAATATTAGTAAACCATTGTTCTTTTTGGGTGGATTGGCTAATAAAAATTCGCCAGTATTTAACCTAAGTGTGGTTAAATTTAGCCAATCTACCCCCAATTTTGTTTTACTATAAACCCAAAAAGTCCACCACAAATTCGCTATTTGGGCGAGCAAATAGTTCATCAGGCGTGCCAATTTGCTCAACCACACCGTGATTCATGATGATGATTTTATCAGAGATGGCGATTGCTTCTTCTTGGTCATGTGTTACCATGATGGAAGTGATGCCGATGTCTTTTTGAATTTGTTTAAGTGAAGTACGCAGTTCTTTACGCACTTTGGCGTCTAATGCCCCAAAAGGTTCATCGAGTAGTAATAGTTTGGGTGATGTTGCTAAGGCTCGTGCCAAAGCAATACGCTGACGCTGACCGCCTGATAGTTCGTGTGGATAACGGTCTTTGGTATGACCAAGTTGCACCAATTCTAAAAGCTCTGCCACTCGTGCATCAATGTTAGCGGTACTTGGTCTGTTTTTTAGTAAAGTAAGACCAAAGGCAATGTTTTGGGCAACGGTTTTGTGGCGAAATAGGGCGTAGTTTTGAAACACAAAGCCAATGCCACGCTTTTGTACGGGCAGGTTGGTAACATTGATGTCATCAAACCATATGTCTCCTAAATCCGCCGTCTCAAGACCTGCGATGATGCGAAGCAGTGTGGTTTTTCCGCAGCCAGATGGTCCTAGTAGAGTAGTCAGTTCGCCTGTATTAACGGTAAAGTTGATGTTATTTAAAGCGGTAAAACTGCCAAATTGTTTGTAGATGTTTTTAATATCAATGCTCATATTTTTTCCAGTGCAAGTTAATATCTAATGTCTATCATGGGGCAGGTTGGTTTTATGTAGCTTTCTTGCGAGCCATGATATTTTGTACCGCCAAAGTAATCAAAGCAAGTAAGACTAGCAGGCTTGACATGGCAAAAGCGGTCGTAAAAGCGTATTCGTTATAAGCGATTTCAATCATTAATGGCATGGTATTGGTCTGACCACGAATGTGTCCAGAGACTACTGATACCGCACCAAATTCCCCCATTGCACGAGCATTAGTCAAAATGATTCCGTAGAGCAATGCCCATTTGATGTTTGGTAGGGTGATGTGCCAAAACATCTGCCAACCATTAGCACCTAAGGTTAGGGCAGCTTCTTCTTCGCTGTCGCCAATGGATTGCATAAGCGGTATGATTTCTCGTGCAATAAAAGGAAAGGTAACAAATAGCGTGGCAAGCACGATTCCTGTTGTGGCAAAAATGATTTTAACGCCCATGCTTTCAAAAAATCCCCCAATTAGTGTATTTGCCCCAAACAGTAGTACAAACATAAGACCTGCCACAACAGGAGAGACGGCAAAAGGTAGGTCAAGTAGGGTGGTGATGATAAATTTACCACGAAATTTATGCCGTGTGATGAGATAGGCGAGTGCCACCCCAATGATGATGTTGATGGGTAGGACGATGGCAGTGGTCATGAGTGTCAGCTTGATGGCGTGCAGAGCATCTGGGTCGGATAGTGCAATAACATACGCTTCCCAACCTTCTTTTAGGGCCTCATAAAATACTGTAATGAGTGGTATCACTAGCATAATGGTCATAAAGCCAACCGCAAAAGCAATAAGCAGCCATTTCATCCATGTGGCATCTTTGGTGGCAGGGTGGGCTTGATAGTCGTAGGTGGATTGGCTTGCCATGTCGTTTTTCCAATTTTTGCTTAAATGATGATGCTTTATCGTGTTTGCTGATTTACTTTAATGAATTAAGGGGTGTTTGATGAGCTGTCTTAATTGGTTTTTGCCCCAAGTTTGGCAGAAAGTTTCCATTGAGTAAAGTTGATGGCAAGCAATACAACCATGGAGACCAGTAGCATAAAGAGTGCTGCACATGATGCCCCTGCTACATCAAACTGCTCTAATTTTGAGACGATGATGAGTGGTAGGATTTCAGATTTCATGGGGATATTACCTGCAATAAAAATCACCGAACCGTATTCGCCTGTAGCACGAGCAAACATCATGCCTGCACCGATTAGCATGGCAGGAGCAATCTCAGGTAAGATGACCTTTGTAAAAGTTGTCAGGCGATTTGCTCCCATCACAGCCGCCGCTTCTTCAAATTCAACCAACATCTCGGCAAGTACGGGCTGTACTGCACGCACAATAAAAGGAAAACTCACCACAATCAGGGCAAGCCATATGCCTATTGGGGTAAAGGCAATGCGAATAGGCTCTCCTGTTAAAGCCATGCCTATTTTGGTAAACCATTGTCCAAAAAACCCATTGGGAGCATAAAGTGTGGCAAGAGCGATGCCTGTTACAGCGGTTGGTAGAGCAAAGGGTAAATCTACCAAAGCATTGATGAGCGATTTGCCCCAAAAATCATAGCGTACCAGCACCCAAGCAATCAGTGTGCCAAAGACAAGGTTGGTCAAGGTCGCTAAAATTGCCATAGATAGCGATAATTTAATGGCAGCAAAGACTTGTGGTTCTTTGATGGTGTCAATGATTTCACCAAACCCCATGTTGAGTGTCGTAAAAATCATCATCACAAAAGGCAATACCACAAGTAACGATAGCGAAAACACACTTACTCCCAAACTTAGTCCAAAAAATGGCATGATGCGTCTTTGTTTGTTTTTTGGTTGGTGTATGGCTGATGCTGTCATGACTGCTGTCTTTTTATAAAAATTTGAGTGTATTGTAAAATATTGATGGCGTTATGCTATGGTTAATATGGAATATGCTTTTTCCTTTTTGGAATGATTGAGTGTTGATTTGATTTGGGCAAATGACCAATGCGATTTAATGATTTATTTTTATTGTATAGATATGACATTTGACAAACTCAAGATACTGATGAACTTAGGCGGTCTAAAAAAAGATAAGCTCACCATAAAAAGCGAGCTTGTCATCAGCGTATTGGGGCTAATTATTTATTGGCTTTGACTACTTCGCCTGTAGCACCGACTGCCAATTTGTCATAAATACCGCCTTCTTTAAAGTAGGTATCCATAATAAATTTCCAATCGCTAAACACATCATTTGGGAAAAAAGTCTGCATGGTTGGGAATCTATCTTGATATTTAGCCAAAATATCGGGGTTGCTTGGGCGTAAGAAGTATTTCACTGCAAGCTCTTGACCTGCATCGCTGTATAGGTAGTTTAGGTACTCTTTGGCGACTTCAGTTGTGCCTTTCTTTTCAGCGATGGCATTGACGACCGCCACAGGGTTTTCGGCATTGACGGTGTAGCTTGGATAGATGATTTGCACATTGCCGAATTTTTCTTTGATGACATTAGCTTCGTTTTCAAAGGTGATGAGTACATCGCCAATTTGTCGCTGGGCAAAAGTTGTGGTCGCTGCTCGTCCGCCATTATCAAATACTTTGACATTACTCAACAGACCCTTAACAAGCTCTTGGGTCTTGACTTCGTCTTTATTAAAGGTGTGCAAACCATAGCCATAAGCACCCAAAAAAGCATAACGACCGTTACCTGTAGTTTTTGGGTTGGCAATGACGATTTCTTTGCCTTGTGTGGCTAGGTCTGGCCAGTCTTTAATGCCCTTAGGGTTGCCATCTCGTACAATAAAGACAATGGTACTGGTAAATGGAATAGCGTTATTTGGAAAATTTTGACGCCATTTGCTATCAACAAGCTGACTGTCAGCAAGTAGCTCAACATCAGAGCCTTGATTCATGGTAACCACATCAGCTTCAAGACTGTTTTTAACCGATAGGGCTTGTTTGCTAGAACCGCCGTGAGATTGCTTGATATCAATGCTAGCATTGGGATTGATGCTCTTGTAATGCTCAATAAACAAGGGATTATAGTCTTTATAAAAATCTCTTGCCACATCATAAGAGACATTCAAAAGCTCAATCTTGGTGTCTGTTGTCTTAGCGGTAGTGTTTTCTTTGTCTTGATTGCTACCGCAGGCGGTTAGGGTAAGGGTGGCAATGGTAAGCGTTAGGGGAAGTAGTTGTTTTTTCATGAATTGTTCCAATTTGTTAAACAGGTAAATCATTATATGATAGTTGCGTGCAAATGATTAAGTGCAAAAATACAAATTATTATTCCATTTTAGAATTAGTGGACTAATAAGAGATGGTCATACACTTATTTATTTGGAGCATAATGGGTTTTTAATAAAGAGTGGGTTATTTTTGATTTTATACTGCTTTTTTGGGTACTTAACAGATTTTTAGCTGAAAAAAGGAAATGGCAAAGCCAGACGAGCTTAAAACTTAGATAAATGCACCATAACCAAAACTGTGTTATAATGTGAGGATTTAGGAAAATTTTTATCATGAATAACGAGACCACCTTAATAGATGCACCCCATGGCGTATTAGAAGTAGATGCTATATGGCAAAAGGGATACCGACAACCGACAGATACGCTTGCTTTACTATGCCACCCAAATCCAATAGATGGCGGTACGATGATGAACAAGGTGGTAAGCACCATGTATCGATTTTGTCGTGATGCTAATATGGATGTGGTGCGTTTTAATTATCGTGGCGTAGGTCGCTCATCAGGTGTATCAGAATATGGCGATGGCGAATTTATGGATGCACAGACGGTATTAAAATGGGCGATGAGCCGTACGAATGCTAGAGTGCTTTGGCTTGGCGGTTTTTCTTTTGGGGGTTTTATTGCTTGTCGTATGGCGGATTTGCTTGATGAGCATCAGCGGACGGGCGGTGTCTTTGAGTCATTACGCCTTGATAATCTGGCTTTAATTGCCCCATCGGTTGTGCGTAATGATGCAAGTCGTCTGACGATTAACGCTGGTCATGCCTTTGTTATTTATGGTGATAACGATGGGCTTGTTGCACCTGCTTTGTTACATCAATTTGCTGTTCATCGTGGCTTTAATCAAGCGATTATTGCAGGTGCTGGTCATCTTTTTCATGGCAAGCTGACCGACCTAAAGCAAGCCTTAATCCAAAATACCAAACCATCTAAGTTGTATTAAGTCATGAGTATGTACAATATTTTGGGTTTTATATTTTATCTATCATTGCAAGTTAAGTTTTAAGGATAATCATGAGCAATCAAACGCCCCTTGAGCGTTATCATGCGGCATTGGCAACAGGTAATTTTAGCGAAGATGAAGTGCAACGCCAAGCCATGACCTATTTGGATAACCTATATCACGAGCTTATTACGGCTGATGGTGCTACCAAGCAAGGGTTTTTTGCTAGCTTATTTAAATCTAAGCCAACCCCCCCAAAAGGGCTTTATATGTGGGGTGGTGTCGGTCGTGGTAAAACATGGATGATGGATATGTTTTATGAAAGTTTGCCCATCAAACGCAAGATGCGTATGCATTTTCATCACTTCATGCAGCGTGTACAGTCTGAACTGGTCAAGCTACAAGGGCAGACCGATCCATTGCAGAAGGTGGCAGACATCATTCATTCAGAAGCAGTCGTCATCTGTTTTGATGAATTCTTTGTTTCTAATGTATCTGATGCGATGATCTTAGGAGATTTATTTACCATGCTATTTGAGCGTGGCATCACTTTGGTGGCGACATCAAACATTGAGCCATCAGGGCTGTACAAGAACGGCATTCATCGTAACCGCTTTTTACCTGCCATTGCTCAAGTTGAGAAAAATAATACCGTCATGAATATTGACATCGGCGTTGATTATCGTTTAAGGTTATTAAAACAGGCCAAACTATACAGTTATCCTTTGACGGACGACACCAAAGACTGGCTATCTGAGCGATTTGATTCCTTGTCGGCAGGACAATCGATCACAACCGCTCCCATTGTGGTGGCAGGGCGTGAGATAGAGATTGTTAAGCGAACCGAAACTATTTTGTTGGCTGATTTTCGTGCTTTGTGTATGCAGCCTCGCTCTGCAGCGGATTTTATTGAGATTGCCAATGATTTTGATACGGTGATGGTGGACAATGTTCCTGCTTTGACAGATACACTGATGGATCCTGTCAGACGCTTTATTTATTTGGTGGATGAATTTTATGACCGCCGTGTCAAACTGTTGGTGCGTGCCGATCAATCCATCTTGGAGTTATATCAAGGGCAAAAACTTGCCTTTGAGATTGAACGCACTCGTTCACGCCTACTTGAGATGCAGTCAGAAGACTATCTTGCCGAAGAGCATCGTGTGGAATAATATGAATGCAACAAGGATAAGTAATGAAATACGATACCCTAATCAACCCCATCACTGATGTCATGCACGCTCGCCGTAGCATTGGCAAACTCATCTTACCCATGCCAAGCGATGATGAGCTTGCCCATGTCTTACGGGCGGCTGTAACCGCTCCTGACCATATGCAACTAAAGCCTTGGCGTCTGACCGTGATGACAGGTGATGCATTGGTGGCGTTTGGTCGGGCGTTGCTACAGTCAGGTGAAGAAGCATCTAAAGAGCCACTTGATGATACCGCCAAGCAAAAACTATTAAATATGCCACTAAGAGCACCAATGATCATCACGGTTGCTACCGATATCAAAAAACATGAAAAGGTGCCATCTTTTGAGCAGTTACTAAGTACAGGAGCATTGGTTCAAAATATGTTGCTTGCTTTTGAGTCGTTGGGTTATCGTACCGTATGGCGTACAGGTCCGCTTTGTAATGAACCTGCTGTTAAGGCGTATTTTAAGGTGGCGGATAAAGATATGATTTGTGGTTTTGTGTATGTGGGTTCTAGTGATATTAAAGTGCCTGCTCGAGAAGCCATTGATTTTGATGAATTGACTGAGTTTAGACATTGATGTTTATGTGCTGTATGGCTGTTGCCATTACTACCACAAATAAAGGCTTAATTTATGAAATTACCAAAACCAATAAGCGGCACAGCGGTAAAACAAATTGTCAATGCGGCAAGTAGTGGCATTGATGATGCAATACATGCCATCAAAGATGTAGGTCTTGAAAATACACCCATCATCGCAAATATTGCACAATTAGCACGGCTTGGCAAGAAAAAAAATCTAACAGCACCAATAGATGAACAAAAAACATCTCGCACCAATGCCTTAAGACTGGTGTTTTTAGGGGGTGGTAGTTTTGGTACGGCGATGGCGAACATGGCGGCACGCAACGGCTGTGATGCTACGCTATGGGTGCGTGATAAGGCTGCTGTCAAGGCAATGAAGAAAACCCGCATCAACAAAAAATACCTACCTAATCATAAGCTAGACGATGCTTTAAAATTCAGCCATGACCTAGAATCTGTGGTCAAGGGTAAAGATATTATCTTTGTGGCAGTGCCAAGCTCGGCATTTCGTGAGATGCTGACACAAATCAAGCCGTTCATCACACATCAAGCAGTGATATCCTTGACCAAAGGAATGGAAAAACAGACCTTTGCCATGATGAGCGATATCATTCAACAAGTGCTACCACAGGTCAATTATGGTGTGATGAGTGGTCCAAATTTAGCCCTTGAAATCATGGACAATATGCCATCAGCGACTGTCATCGCATCACCATCAGAGCTGTTGCGTACAGCGGTGCAAGAGGCATTACATAGTGCATTTTTTCGGGTGTTTGCATCTGATGATGTTAAGGGTGTGGAGCTTGGCGGCACCTTAAAAAACATTTATGCCATTGCCATGGGTATGGCAGCTGCCTATGATGTGGGCGATAACACTAGAGCCATGTTATTAACTCGTGCATTGGCGGAGATGAGCCGATTTGGGGTGGCGATGGGAGCTAATCCTTTGACCTTCTTGGGGTTGTCAGGTGTTGGCGATCTGTATGCAACCTGTAATTCAGTGCTGAGTCGTAACTATCGTATTGGCAATATGTTGGGCAAAGGCACAAGTTTGAATAATGCCGCAAAAAAACTCGGACAAACTGCAGAAGGGGTGAATACCATCTTACAAGTGCATGAGCGTGCTAAAGCAATGGGTGTGTATATGCCCATCACGCACGCTCTGCATGCCGTATTATATGAAGATAAAGCTCCGCTGGGTGTGGCGTTGAACTTGATGGAGACAGGCTTTAGAAGTGATGTGGAGTTTGTCATGCCACATGATGAGAGTAATCAGCGATTAAGCCAAGAGTTTAGTGAAGTGCTAAGAACCAGTAAAGATGCCAAACCAAGCACGCTAAGTGGTATTGATAAAGAAGCAGAAGACAAGTGATGACAATGAAATTAATTTTTGTTCGACATGGGCAGGCTGTGCCACATCATGATGATGCAGGGCGTGATTTAACTGATTTTGGCAGACAGCAAGCCAAGCAAACGGCAGAGTTTTTGGTCAGCGAAGGTTTGATTGATGTTATTATTACAAGCCCTTATAATCGTGCCAACCAAACTGCGAGCATTATTTTTGATGAGCTTGTGGTAGCAGGTCAAGAGCTTGATTTTATCACGGTCAATCGCATCACCCCTGATGACAATCCAAAGATTGGAATAAATGATATTGAGTACGCCCTTCGTCATAAATATGGTACCCAGATGAACGGTTTAACCGTTGCCATCGTATGCCATATGCCAATTGTGGCACACATGACAGCAATCCTTGAAGGGGATTGTCCTAGTCATTTTGAACTGGCAGAATGCCGAGTGTTACAAGCAGAAATCATTGCAGAAGGGCTAGCACATCAGATAAGAAGATTTGTGCCGATACAGCCTTAATGATTTGTATGTTATTTTGACTTAAAAAATTTAAAATCCCCTTGCATATTTTAAATTATTAAGTATAATAATGGCTTGGCTTCATCGGTAGCTTCGCAACTATGTACTATGAACCCCGCCAGGACCGGAAGGTAGCAACGGTAGTAGATACAAAGTGTGCCGAAGATGTGCTGATGAAGTCATTTTTTTTATTTAAAATTAAGCTAAGTTTATGATTTTATTCGTTGCTTTTTAATGAGTTAAAATCTTATGGCTACTTACCAAGCATTTATTTTTTATCCAATAGGTGTGATATGACGATAGTCGACCCAAAGCTGGCACAAAAACAAGCTGCTGCCAAAGCTGCCCTAAACTATATTCAAGATGGTATGATTTTAGGCGTGGGTACAGGCAGTACGGTAAATTGCTTAATTGAGCTTTTGCCACAAGTCAAACTAAAAGGTGCGGTATCGTCATCTAAGGTTACCGAAGAAAAACTTGTGGCACTCGGTATTGAGATTTTTGATTTAAATACGGTTGGCGAGCTTGATTTGTACATTGATGGTGCAGATGAAATTGATGCTCAGGGTAACATGATTAAAGGTGGTGGCGGTGCTTTGACTCGTGAGAAGATTGTCGCTGCTGCTTCTAAGTCGTTTGTGTGCATGGTTGATGAGTCAAAAATTGTACAAAAGCTGGGTAAATTCCCCGTTGCCATAGAAGTGTTGCCACAGGCTCGTTCCTATGTCGCCAGAGAGCTTGTCAAGTTGGGTGGCGACCCTGTATATCGTGAAGGTTTTGTTACTGATTATGGTAATGTCATTTTAGATACTTATGATTTGGATATTGTATCACCAGTACAGCTAGAAGAAGCGTTAAACAACATTGTTGGTGTGGTCTGTAACGGCATATTTGCCCACCAATCTGCCAACATCATGCTAAAAGCATCAGATGCGAGCGTTGAGACCGTCAGCTTCTAACTGATCAAAAGATACTTTTAGTAAAGAAATTCCCAAATAACAAAAAACCCGTTTTGATGGGTTTTTTGTTATTTAAGGGCTAAGCATAAGCATTCACTTGATTGGTATAGCATTGAGTGGGGCATTTTCTGCATTGTTGATGAGTGATAAAGGTGTTATAATTTAAACTTGTCTTACTTTCCCTTCCAATAGACCATCAAGAACTAACAACAAAACCGCTTTTATTAGAATGACATCATAATAACCAGTCTATTGGCATTATTGCCATCAATGCCACGCCTGCTCGGTCTTTTAGGCTCATGTTGGGTTCATTGGTATAAACAGTGTATTTACCATCTTCTAAGGTGTGCCACTCTAGCGTATTTTGTTTGGTCAGTACAACTTTATAGGCTTGGTTTAGGATTTTTTGATTTTGTAGGGCGTTATGCAGCTGCATTGCCAATCTTTCATCATAAATCAGCACACCAAGCTCGGTGTTAATGTTTGCCGAGCGAGGGTCAATATTGTATGAGCCGATAAATACCTGCTCATCATCGATGGCAAAGGCTTTGGCGTGTAAACTGGTTGTGGTGATTTGTTTGGTACGCCAAAATTTATTGTCATTCTGTTTGGTATTGATGGCAGTGGATTTTATTTCATACAGATTAATCCCTGCTGCAAGTAAATCGTGTCGCCAATGTCCATACCCTGCATGTACCACCCCTACATCGGAGGCATCAAAAGAATTGGTCAAAATGTTAATTTTTACACCACTTCTTGCCAATCGTCTAAGCGTTAGCACCCCATCTTTGGTGGGTACAAAGTATGATGAGATGATACTGATGCGTTTATTGGGATGACCGAGCTTATGTTGTAGTAAACTGACCAAATGCTCGTCCAGTGATGCACTTTTATCTAGCTTGCCAACATCATCAACCAAAAATTCAATATCAGCCCAACGAAAAGCAATGGTCTGGGTAAATGGGTTTGTGCGGGAATTGGTGTCATCGGTCATATCATCTTCAATGAGGTCAGACAGCTTTTTTGGCGAAGGTTTGACCAGTGTGCGTATGTCATAGCTTAATGGCGATGACCAATATTGCTCAAAACTTTGATTGATGTCTTTCACCACAGAACCTGCTAGCAGTACATCTAAGTCGGCAAAGTTGTTATTTTTGTGATGATTTAGGTATTCGTTGCCAATATTGCGACCACCGATGATACTAAGCTCATTATCAAAAGTCATGCTTTTGTTGTGCATACGGCGATTGATTCGAGTAGGGTTGGTCAAAAAGTCGATGGCTTTGAATCGGCGATGAGCAAAAGGATTGCTAAGTCTGACGGCGACATTGGGGTGTTGATCAAATGCCAGTAGTAACTCATCAAGCGTAGGCGAGCTATTAAAGTCATCAAGCAATAGCCGTACAACGACCCCACACTCTGCCGCCTGCCATAACTCCTTTATCATTTTGCGTCCTGCTTTATCATTGTGCCAAATGTAATATTGGATATCAATGGTGGATTTTGCCATCTTGGTCAATGAGCTACGAGCATCTAGGGCATCTGCACCTGTGGCTATCGGATAGTAGCCTGATGGTGGGTTATTTTGCTGATAATTGATAAGGTGTTTAAAAGTGCTATGTGGCGTTGAATGACCACTGTCAGTATTTGCCAAAAAGGTTGGTTGACGGCTATGTGCTTTTTGGGTGAGTTGGGTGCTTTTATTCAGGTGAGCGTTGCTTGGCAGGGTTTGGCAGGCGGTCATACTCACGCTAAGAGTAAGTAGCGATACCAACGAGTAGATGGAAAAACTAGAATTGAGCATGGCAGGTCTGGCTATCTGGTGGCTATAAAATTGCCTATACTATAAAAAATATTTCAGCACTGATGAATAAGTATTGTAAATACAAAAAAGGCCAAAATCAATTTGTTGTTTATTTTGCTGTTATCTTGGGGTGTACTGACGATTGATTTGAATAAAACTGTGCAAAAAAGAGCAAGGCACACCCCAAAAGCTGACTGTGGGTTGTGGCTGACTTGATTGCACGACTTAAGATAAAAGCGTTGTTAATAGCAATTCTAGCTTGGCTATTAACAAGGTGGTGTCAGCATCGCTTAGGTTAAGGGCGGGCAGTAGGCGTATGACATTGCCACCAGTAACATTGATGATGAGTTGGTGGTCATCTCGTGCGATGTCTACCAACTGACTACAATCAATGCCATCTGGCAAGACGATGCCAATCATCATGCCAAGACCTCGCAGTTGTACGCCTTGATGAGAGAATTTTTTGTTGATGGCACATCTGATGGCATCGCCTTGTTTTTTGGCATTGTCAAGTACGGCATCGGTCAGCTCATCATACACAGCACAGACAATACGGCTACCAAGTGGTGTGCCACCATAAGTAGAGCCATGCGAACCATACCCAAAAAGTCCAACAGCACGACCTGCCACCATGCACGCACCCACAGGAAAGCCATTGCCTAGACCTTTTGCGGTGGTCAGAACATCAGGGCGGATACTGGTGTATTGATAAGCAAAATATTTGCCTGTACGACCATTGCCTGTTTGCACTTCATCAAGCATCAACAGCCAGTTGTTACGCTCACAGATACTAGACAATGCCTCAAGATAACCATCAGGTGGCGTATGCAACCCTCCTTCACCTTGAATTGGTTCAACCAATACCGCACAAATATCCTTATCATCGCTTAGGGCAGATATGGCAGCAGCATCGCCAAATGGCACACGAATAAAGTCATCTTCTAGGGTATAAAATCCTTCTCGTGCTTTGGGGTTGGCAGTGGCGGTAACGGTCAGTAAAGTGCGACCATGAAAGGCATTGGTCATGACGATTATTTTTGGTCGTGTTTTGCCTTGTTGATGGGCGTATAAGCGAGCCAGTTTTAAGGCACATTCGTTGGCTTCCGCCCCAGAGTTGCCAAAAAACACCTGCTCCATGCCTGCTTTTTTGCATAGAATATCTGCTGCTTTTTCTTGCCATGGAACGCCAAATAAATTGCTGGTATGAATGAGTGTGTCAGCTTGTTCTTTAATGGCGTTGGAGATGGTAGGGTGGCAATGCCCAAGCCCGCATACAGCAATGCCTGTCAATGCGTCCAGATAACGCTTGCCATGATCATCGTACAAATAAGACCCTTCACCACGCACAAAATTGACTGGCTGTCGGGCATAGGTGGGCATAAGATGACTCATAAAAAAACTCCTGTCTAGGCATTTGGACTGTGATGTTCTATTTCTTCGCTAAATGGGGTGTCTGCTGTGGGGATTTTGTAGTTTTCTGATGCCCACTCGCCAAGGTCGATAAGCTGACAGCGTTTGGAGCAAAAAGGTTTGACTGGATTATCTGCCCATGTTGTGAGTGTCTTACAGGTGGGGCAGGGGTAGGTGGTGGTGATTGCCATGATGCTTATTGATTGAAAAATACTGATGATTTATTGTACCATAAATGATGGAATTGTTATGTTTTGGCGATGATTTATTTGCAAATTTTTTAATCATTATAAAAATAGTGCATGACAGATGAATAAAACCAATATATAATCATGCCCGAACATGGATGACGCTGTATTTGTGGATCAAATACTTTTAAATGTATTTCAAAAAATGAACAAATTTCCGAGCAGATTTGTCTGTTCGGCTTTGAGTATTTTTAGTCATCTAGGTTTGGTTATTTTTAGAAATGTATTTTAAAAAATGCACAATACAGTAGCTTCTATGCTCATTGTAAACAACCAGTGGTGTTTAAGCGTGTTTTTTCGGCATCAAGGCCGATGGAAAAAATGAATCTTAAATGCCGTTAGTCATCACAATGTTAAGGAGTATGTATTGTGAGTGATATGATTGATAATTCAGTGGCAAACAATGGTCAGTCAAGCGACTTGGGCAATAAAAGTTATGCCGAGCTATATAGACCAAGCTCTAATTTTGCCACACGCAACGAATATCTAAACCACGAACTGCAAATCATGCAGCCAAAACGCTGGAAAATTAACCTGCCGTTTCGTGATTATCGTTTTGAGTTGGAGGATACCATTCCTGCAATTGCTGCCACCATCGGTAAAATCGTTATGGTGGGGGGGCGATGGCGGCGGCATTTGCTACGCCTTTGGGACTATCCGATGCTTTCATTCTTGAGAATGTTCGCTATGAGATGTTAATTGCGGCATTTTTTGTCCTGATTCTTTCAGGTTTTATCCTACCTACTTCAAATCTACCTGGTACACATGGACCACTCATTCCGCTCATTCCTATCGTTGTCGCCGCAGGTGGACATCCGCTAGCATTTGGTGTATTGATGGGAGTGTTTGGCATTGCTCTTGCCTTGTGTAAGGGTGGTAGCCTTATGGCACGCCTAACCAGTAAGCGTGGCGGGCGGCTTACTCTTGTATCTGGGTTTTGTTGGTACGATAGGACAGGTAAAAGCAATGATTGCATGGGCGGATAAAATTGGTTTACCGCACATCGCCTTTATTATCATTGTAGCAACCATTGTTATGTATGCTTTGCTTGAGCATTGGCAAAAACGCTGGTTGGCTGTACCGATTGGCTGTGCCATTGCAGGTGGGTTGGCGTTCGCCTTGGGTGCACCTTTGAATTTAAGACCGACCCAGGACTACCACCATTAAACCCAATGTACTGGTGGGGTGAAGATACAGGTTGGACATTGGGTCTGTCAGATTTGAAGGCGTATATCGTTGCTTTCCCATTTGCGGTGTTGGCAGTTGCCATGTGGTCGCCTGACTTTTTGGGTCATCAAGTATTCCAAAAAATTAGCTATCCACCACGCTCAGAACGCACGTACATGAATATTGACGATACGATGATTTCCTGTTCAGTGCGTCAAGCAGTTGGCTCAGCGTTGGGCGGTGCAAATTTTACCTCATCGTGGGGTACTTATATTGTGCCAGCTGCCATTGCCAAGCGTCCAATCCCTGCAGGTACAATTTTAACCGCTGTATTTTGTATTGTAGCGGCGATTTGGGGTTATCCCCGATGGATTTGGCGGTTTTTGGCAACCTGTACTAAGCACAGTGTTGATTGTGGTGGTATTCGTACCTTTGTTAGAAGCAGGTATGGAAATGTCTCGTAAGGGCAAGACAACGCAATCTGCTGCCATTGTGGTGTTTGCATCAGCGTTGGTAAACCCTGTTTTTGGTTGGTCTTTAACCATGATGTTAGATAACTTAGGTCTTATTGGTGATAAACAACGCAGCCGTGAACTTGGTTTTTCTGGGCGTGTGATGATTCCGCTGATTGGCTTTGTTGTCTTATGTCTTGCGATGGGTGCTGTTGGTATGTTTCCAGGCGTTGAAGCGTTCTTGCCTCAGTTTAGAGTATAAGACTGCCAAATTGGGCATGAACAACAAATCCAAATACCCAATAAACCAACTGATACAACACGAAATAAATATTAGGTTGTATTAAGTGGTCGGTTTTTAAAGACTTGATTGGACTAAGTTTCTGCACTTAACAGAGCTTAGTCCTTTTAGTTTGGCTTTTGTAGTGCTATTTTGAATATACTTGCCAACGCCATGACGAACTGGCGAGAGCTTCTAGTATTTGATTTGTTGTCTGATAATGACACTCAAACCTTATCCTGTATTTATCATGAATCATGTTTTAAGAATGTCTGACTGCTAGCATGGTTTGAGATTGGTTAATTTTTTTTGAATAAATCATGAAAAGATTCATTAAAATTGGCAAAAAAAGTAAAAAAATCTTAACAAATACTTGAAAAATCTATACTGATTGTTATAATTACGCCCTATTTTATTTCTTGTAGGCAAAAGGGGCTAGATATGGTGGAGCGAGACGAACAAACTACTTTTAACATGCGTGTTGATAAGAATTTGATTGGGCAATTTAAACAAGCAGCACGAGATAATAACCGTACTGCAAGCCAGTTGTTGCGTGATTGCATGATTGAATATGTCAAGAAAAATCGGCAAGGCGATATGTTCAAACGCTAATAAATAAAAAGCACCTAATAGGTGCTTTTTTAGTTTGATTGCTACAATTGATGGGTCTTATTGCCATGCTTGCTTAATCCAATCGCTTGGCAATACATGGCGATACCATTTACCACCACCACCTGCGATGGCATCAGGTGGATTGATCTCGCCATGAAAGATGATGATTTTGGCATCTTTTGGCTTAACAGGTGGCTTAAAATACGCCAAAGGGATTTTTTGTAGGCAGTGATATTTGTAACTCACACACCACGATTCATCCCAATACTCTAAATGATAATGTTCTCTTAGGTAGTTAGATAAAAACGCCTGTTCATGGCGAACTTCCGAGCGGATTTTTTCAAAGTTTTGTTCAAAATATGCCAGTAGGTTGGGGTAAGTATTTTGTCCCACCTTAAAGCGATAAACTGAGCTATTACCAACCATTCGCCATGGTTTTTTCCAGTCTCGGATAATCATCACACTGTCATCATGTTGTGATTGATGCATAAAGAAACAATCAATATTATCAACAATGACAATATCAATATCTAAAAATAGTGCCGTACCTTTTAAGCCGTATAAATCAGGCTTAAATGTGGTGAGCTTTTTCCAGCCACGCTCAGGAATATTGCTCGGTAGATTCAGCTCAGGTATGGGGTAGCAGACGACTTCCGAGCGTATGCCTGTACTGTCATCAGTTAGACAAACGAAAGTAAAGGGTAGGGTCATGTTACGCTGTACCATATTGTACAGTCTGTTTACATAGTCAGCACCGTATTTATTGCCCCATTTCATACAGATGATGTAATTGGTATTGGCTGTACTCATGTCCTATCCTTATTATTCTGTGTAGCATGATAAGAAAGTATTCGTTGGTGTAGCTCACTTTCATCAAGCAAGTAGGGATTGTTCTCAAAGGATGTAAACTTAAAACGGCGATAGCCCCACATATAATGAGTAAAATGCTCATCAATCATGCCTTGCATGGCATCGTTTAACGCTTGGGTAGCTATATTGATGTCTGGGTCATATAATTTCGGGTCGAATAAGTTGTGGCAATGAACCTCAAACCCATTGCCATCATCGCAGCGTACACAGCTTAATCCAACCAAAGCACAACCTGTTTTTTGGGCAAGTTTAGGGGCAAGCGTACCAGTTAGCGTAGGTATGCCAAAAAAAGGCACAATTACGCCACCTGATGGGTCAGGGACATGGTCGGGCAAGATGATACTAAATCCACCTTGTTTTAGCACCCTAAATATTGCTTTGACGCCTGTACTGTCTGTTGGCACAAGTGTGGCGTTAAGACGCTGTCGTCCTTCACGGATGAAGTTGTCGATTGCTTTTTGTTTGACAGGTTTATACATGATGACAGGTTGACCAAACTGATTGATCCATGCGTTCATCATTTCCCAAGTACCAATGTGCGGTACTATGGCAAGCATACCGTTGGGGTGATTTAAGCCATCTTGTAGTATATCCAAACGATGTACGGACTTAATTTGACTGACTGACCACTCTGTTGGCATTGCCCAGCTTTTTAGGCTGTCTGCGGTGCTGATGAGCTGATTAAAAAGCAGTTGCTTAGCCATTGCTTTTCGTTGCTCATTAGACAGTAGTGGTCTGGTTATCAGTAAATTCTTGCGAATACTGCGATAGATGCTTGCATCAATCAGTAGTGCCAAGCAAGCGATGGCTCGTGCCAAAGTCCTAAGTAAGGACAATGGCACAAACCGAATCAACCTCAACATCCAAATGATGCCTTATTCTGCACTTTTTTGTTCACGGATGCGAAGACCTAGCTCACGCAGCTGTTTGCTTTCTACAGCAGCAGGGGCTTGGGTAAGTGGACATTCAGCTGTTTTGGTCTTTGGAAATGCGATGACATCACGAATTGATGATGAGCCTGTCATTAGCATGATAAGGCGGTCAAGACCGAATGCCAAACCACCGTGTGGCGGTGCACCATATTTTAGAGCATTGAGTAGGAATGAGAATTTTTCTTCAGCTTCCTCTTCGCTGATACCCAATGCTTCAAAAATTGCTTTTTGCATTTCAAGTGTGTAGATACGCAGTGAGCCACCACCGATTTCAGTACCATTTAGCACCATGTCATAAGCGACAGACAGTGCTTCACCTGGGTTGTTTTTCACTTCCTCAACGCTTGATTTTGGCAAGGTGAATGGATGGTGAACTGAAGTCCATTTGCCATCATCGGTCTCTTCAAACATTGGGAAATCAACCACCCATAACGGTGCCCATTCACAAGTTAATAAATTAAGGTCATGACCGAGCTTGACACGCAACGCACCCATTGCATCATTGACAACTTTAGCCTTATCTGCACCAAAGAAAATTAAATCGCCAGACTGTGCACCTGTACGCTCAATCAGTTCTGTCAATACCTCATCAGTCATGTTCTTAATGATGGGTGATTGCAGTCCTGACTCTTTGTCTACGCCATTGTTGATATTGCTTGCATCATTGACTTTAATGTATGCTAAGCCTTTAGCACCATAGATACCAACAAATTTGGTGTACTCATCGATTTGTTTACGACTGATCTCGGCACCGTTTGGCACACGCAAGGCAACCACACGACCTTTGGGGTCTTGGGCTGGGGCGGAGAATACTTTGAACTCAACATTTTGCATGATATCAGCAACATCAACAAGTTTTAGTGGAATGCGTAAGTCTGGCTTGTCAGAAGCATAATCACGCATTGCCTCGCTGTATGGCATACGGATGAATTTGTCAAACTTCACGCCCAACAACTCATCAAATAGTTTGACAGTCATACCTTCCATCAAGTCCATGATGTCATTATCATCTAGGAATGAAGTTTCGATATCAATCTGGGTAAACTCTGGCTGACGGTCTGCACGCAAGTCCTCATCACGGAAGCATTTGGCGATTTGATAGTAACGATCAACGCCGCCAACCATCAACAGTTGTTTAAATAGCTGGGGTGATTGTGGCAAAGCATAAAACTCGCCATTGGAGACACGACTCGGCACCAGATAATCCCTTGCACCCTCTGGAGTGGCACGAGTTAAAATTGGCGTTTCAACATCCAAAAAGCCATGCTCATCTAAATAGTTACGAATAAGATTGGTAACTTTTGAGCGAAAACGCAGGCGGTCTAACATCTCTGGACGGCGAATGTCCAAAAAGCGATATTTTAGGCGTAACTCTTCTGATACATTGATGTTGTCATCGTTTAATGGAAAAGGTGGGGTGTCTGCTTTGGCAAGCAATTCAATCTCTTTACCCAGTAATTCTACTTGACCGCTGGTCATGTTGCTGTTTTCTGTGCCTTCATAACGACGACGAACACGACCTGTAATTTTTAGCAGGTATTCAGAACGAGCTGAGTCAGCGGTTGAAAAAGCTTCAGGCGTATCTGGGTCAATCACGACTTGTAGTAGACCCTCACGGTCTCGCATGTCCAAAAAGATAACCCCACCGTGGTCTCGACGGCGATGCACCCAGCCTGCGATGGTAATGGTTTGGTCAATGAGTTCTTCGGTAACAAGACCGCAATAATGGCTACGCATCATAAATAAATTGCCTTAAATAAAGTAGAAACTATAAATCCAATAAATATGCTTTTGGGATTTTAACAAAAATAAACCAAAAAGTTAATCCCAAATTGATTAAAAATTGTGAATTTTACAAAATGGGACGGCTTTGACAATAAAAAAGAGCCTTAGAATGAAAAAAGATAAAGTAAAAGGCGTTGTGTTAATGGTTGTCATGATACTTGTGATGCACCTAACTGCCAAAATCTTAACATATAAATGAACTTTATATTTAACTGAAGTGGACTGTTGACGAGTTGGTATAAACGGTAATTCTTTAGATTAAATGCTTGTTATTTTGGTTGACTAATTGTACAATGAATGTTGCTAGTTCATTAAACATCATCACAAAGGAGAAAATATGATGCAGTTAAGAGTACCATTATTGGCAAGCATGGTAGCAATCGGTATGTTTGCATTGTCAGGGTGTGGCAGTGAGGACAAGACAAAGGACGCTCAGTCTGCCGTTGCCGAAAAAATTGGCGAGCTTAGCGAAGTTCAAAAAATTACCATCAGCAATGGTGCAGAGCCAGAGTCTTTAGATCCACACAAAGTTAGCGGTGTGCCAGAATCCAACTTGCTGCGTCAAATGCTTGTGGGGCTAACAACGACCGATCAAGATGGAAAAACCATCCCAGCCATGGCACTAGAATGGTCATCTGAGGATAATAAAGTATGGATATTTAAACTGCGTGATGCAAATTGGTCTAATGGAGAGCCTGTAACAGCACATGACTTCGTATATAGCTTTCGCCGTTTGGTAAATCCTGCAACCTCATCTCCTTATGCTACCTATCTGTCAGGTCTAAAAGTACTTAATGCAGAGGCGATTGTTGATGGCAAAGCCAAGCCTGAAACGCTAGGTGTAGAAGCGATTGATGACAAGACACTTAAAATCACATTGACTCAGCCAACGCCATACTTTCCTGATGCGATGATCCACACATCTGTTAAGCCTGTACATCAAAAAACAGTGGAAGCACTGGGGGATAAATGGACAAATGTAGGCAACTTTGTGGGCAATGGTCCTTATATTCTACAAGATTGGCGTGTGAATGAAAGCATTGTACTCAAGCGTAACCCAAGCTATTTTGATGATGCTAACACCACCATTGATGAGGCGACTTTTTTGGTAATCCCTCAAGATACGGTTAATGTTGCACGCTTTAAAGCGGGTGAATTAGACATTACAGCCGATGCTCTACCTCCGACTCAGTTTGAGCAGCTAAAAAAAGAATTGGGCGATCAAGTGGTTGCACAGCCAAAACTATGTACTTATTATTATGAATTTAATCACACCAAAGCACCATTTAACGATGTGCGTGTGCGTAAGGCACTGTCTTTGACGCTGCGTCGTGAGATCATCACAGACAGCATCTTAAAACAAGGTCAAAAAGTAGCCTACCAATTCACCCCAGAAGCAGTTAATGGTGTCAAGCCTTACGAGCCAGAATGGAAAAATTGGGATGATGCAAAGCGAATCAGCGAGGCTAAGCGTTTATTAAACGAAGCTGGTTATAATGAATCAAATCCTTTGAAATTTGAGCTATTGTATAACACCAGTGAACAACATAAAACATTGGCAGTGGCAGCGGCATCATTCTGGAAGGATAGTTTGGGCTTTGTTGATGTATCATTGAATAACCAAGAGTGGAAAACCTATCTTGAGACTCGTCGCAACCAAAATCATGAAATGGCTCGTGGTGGTTGGTGTGCTGATTACAACGAACCATCTACTTTCCTAAATACACTTCTTTCTACTGACTCAAACAACAATGGTAAGTACAATAACCCAGCATTTGACCAGCTATTGGATAGTGCGTTTGAAGCAGGTGTTAGTGATGAGGCTCGTGCCGATATCTATAGACAAGCGGAGGCTTTGTTAGATAAGGATTCGGCAAATATTTTCGTGTATCAATATGTTTCACCTCGTCTAATTAAACCTTATGTGCAGGGCTTTTCAGCTAAAGACCCACTAAATAATTACTATATCAAAGATATAAAAATTTTGAAGCATTGATTAAAGGAGAATCATATGAATTTACATAAAAAACTGCTTGGTAGTGCGGTACTAGGCACCATGCTAGTGCTTGCTGGCTGTGGCGGTGCGGATGATAAGGCAGCAGTGCAGTCCACTGCCTCTACAGGTCATATAAATATTGGTAATGGTGCAGAGCCAGAAACTTTAGATCCACAAAAATCATCTGATGTAGGCTCTGGCAACATCATCCGCCAGATGTTCATGGGTCTAACAGCATCTGATGCTGATGGCAAAACAATCCCTTCGGCAGCCGAAAGCTGGGAAAGTGCTGACCAAAAAGTATGGGTTTTTAACATTAAGCAAGGGCTAACATGGTCAAATGGAGAACCGCTAACAGCACATGACTTCGTATATGCCATGCAACGATTAACTGACCCTAAAACAGGTGCACCTTATGGCGAATACTTGGTTGATGCAAAGGTTAGAAATGCCAAAGCGGTGAGTTTAGGTAAGGCACAAGTTGATGCTTTGGGTGTTAAGGCTCTTGACGATCATACCCTACAAATCACACTTGATGAAGCTGTGCCGTATTTGCCCGACTTGATGTTACTGCCTGTAACTTATGCTGTGCCAAAGTCAGTCATCGAAAAACATGGCGACAAATGGATTGAGCCTGCTAATATAGTTGTTAGTGGTGCTTATAAACTCAAAGAGTGGATGGTTAATAGTCATTTGACCTTAGAGCGTAATACTGCCTACCATGATAATGCCAATACCAAGATTGAGACAGTATCGTTTTTACCCATTCAAGGGGCGAATGAGATCAATCGTTATAAGGCAGGTGAGCTTGATATTACAGCAGGCATACCACCAGAGCAGTTTGCCAAAATCAAGTCCGAACACCCAAATGAAGTTGGCACTACGCCTCGTTTGTGCAGTTTTTATATTGAATATAATATGAACAAGCCACAGTTTTCTGACCCTAAAGTGCGTCAAGCGTTAACCATGTTGGTAAACAGAGACACCATCACTCAACAGATTTTAGGAAGAGGTGAGATTTCTTCTTATCAGTTTACCCCTGAAATCATCAATGGCATGAAGAGAATTGATCCTATATGGGCATCTCTTGATGCGAAAGGTCGTACCGAGCAGGCAATGAAGCTGTTGTCTGAAGCTGGCTATAGCACCAGTAAACCTCTTCAATTTGAGTTGTTATATAGTACCAGTGAATCTGCCAAACGCTTAACCACCGCCATTGCTTCTATGATGAAACAGCAGTCAGATGGTGTGGTGGATGTTAGCACCATCAACCAAGAATGGAAAACCTCATTAGATACTCGCCGTCAAGGAAAATTTGATTCGGCACTGGCTGGTTGGTGTGCTGATTATAATGAGCCATCAAGTTTTTATAACATGTTACGCACAAACAATGGTAATAATACAGGTAAATATCAAAGTGCCGTCTTTGATCAAGTGCTTGATAAAACATTGATGGTGGCTAATGATGAAGAGCGTAAGCAGTTGTATTATGAAGCAGAATCTATACTACAAAAAGACAACCCTGGAATCTTTTTGTATGTATCTGTTTACAACCGTTTGGTTAAAAACAATATTAATGCTGATTCATTGGCCGATCCTTTAAATGGCTGGTTAGTCAAAGATTGGTCTGTTAAATAAGGCAAGTATGAAAAAACAAGCATGTTGAATAATATGCTTGTTTTTATTCGCTAAATCTACCTAATTTATTGGTAATTTAGAATAATTAGATAGATCGTAAAGCAGGATAAATTAGCACAACTTGATGATTATTTTGTGCAATTTCCTATAAATTAGGTATCATACGCTAGCTTTATCATTGAATCACTTAGCAGATATGATGATAAGTGATTGGTGGCATTGATACAAGATCGGCTCGCTATTCAAGGATAAAAAGCAAGCCTGAGATGGATGACAAGACCTGCATTTAGCAAGTTTTTGGCTTTTGTTCATGGTATTTAGAACACAAGGTTTTTTATGTTAAAACTGATTTTTAAGCGTTTTTTAGAAGCGATACCAACCATGTTGTTTCTTATCACTGTGTCATTTTTCATGATGCGTTTGGCACCTGGTAGCCCATTTACTGGTGAGCGTAACTTACCGCCTGCAGTACTTGCTAATATTGAAGCTAAATATAATTTAAACGATCCGTTATGGCTTCAATACCTAAATTATCTAAAGCAACTCTTCATGGGGGATTTTGGCCCTTCTTTTAAGTACAAAGATTACACCATCAATGAATTGCTTGCTCAGTCTTTGCCTGTCTCGGTGGAGATAGGTATTTACGCCTTCGTGATAGCACTTGTATTGGGCATCACGCTTGGCGTTATCGCCGCCTTAAAACAAAATACCTTTTTTGACTATGCACTCATGACGGTTGCCATGACAGGTGTGGTCATGCCAAGTTTTGTAAAAGGTCCATTGCTTGTCTTGTTGTTTGCTGTTATTTGGCAGGTACTGCCAGCAGGGGGTTGGAATAGTGGTGCATTGCCAAATCTTATCCTACCTGTGGGCACGTTAGCTCTTGGTTATGCCTCTAGCATCGCAAGGGTAACAAGGGGTTCTATGATTGAAGTGCTAAACAGCCCTTATATCCGCACCACCAAAGCAAAAGGCTTGCCAACCTCTCACATTGTCTTTAAACACGCTTTGCGTCCTGCGATGTTGCCTGTTATCTCATTTTTGGGACCTGCTTTTGTAGGTATTATTACAGGCTCTATCGTGATTGAGTCAATTTTTGGTCTGCCAGGCATTGGTCAGCTCTTTGTCAATGGGGCATTAAACCGTGATTATAGTTTGGTGCTAAGCCTAACCATCCTGGTGGGAGTGCTAACAATTACATTTAATGCTATCGTTGATATTTTATACGCACTCATTGATCCAAAAATCAAATATTAAAATAAAAAAGGATGTTTTATGTCTATTGATACAACCATAAAGCCTCACAACCTTGATGATGTTAAAGGACGCAGTCTTTGGCAGGATGCGTGGCGACGCTTTCGCCGAAATAAAGCCGCCATTGCTAGTGCATTAATTCTGCTAATTATTACCATTTTTGTTATTTGTGCACCAATGTTCATACCTTATACTTATGACCACACTGATTGGGCAAGTATGGGTACTGCACCTTCACTAAGCTCAGGACATTATTTTGGCACAGATCCGATTGGTAGAGATTTGCTTGTTCGTGTTGCTGTTGGTGGTCGCATTTCGCTTATGGTAGGTGTGGCAGGTGCGTTCGTTGCGGTATTGATTGGTACTATCTATGGTGCTTTATCAGGCTACTTGGGTGGTAAAGTGGATATGTTGCTCATGCGTTTTTTGGATGTGTTAAACGCTTTCCCCTTTATGTTTTTTGTGATTTTACTCGTAACTTTGTTCGGTAGAAATATTTTCTTAATCTTTGTGGCAATTGGTATGGTGTCATGGTTGGATGTCGCTCGTATCGTGCGTGGACAAACTTTAAGCCTAAAAAATAAAGAATTTGTTGAAGCTGCAAAAATCACAGGCGTCTCTAGTACTGGCATCATTATGCGTCATATTGTGCCAAATGTCTTAGGGTTGGTTGTAATTTATGCATCACTCATTGTGCCAGGCATGATTTTGTTTGAATCCTTCCTAAGTTTCTTAGGATTGGGAGTACAAGAACCAATGACCAGTTGGGGTGCATTGCTACAAGAAGGAGCTCAAAGTATGCAAGTAGCACCGTGGCAACTTCTCATTCCATCAATATTTTTGGTAGCGACATTGTTCTGTTTTAACTTTTTAGGCGATGGCTTACGCGATGCCTTAGACCCTAAAGATAAATAATCGAATGGTAGGATGAGAAGATGGCACTATTAGAAGTTCAAGACTTAGATATATTTTTAAAGACTGATGAGGAAAATGTTCATGTTGTCAAAGACATGACATTTAGCCTAAATCGTGGGCAGACACTTGCCATTGTGGGTGAATCAGGTTCAGGTAAGTCAGTTACCAGTATGGCAATCATGCAGTTATTGCCCAAAAAGATTGCTACATTTGGTCAGAATTCTTCGGTTGTTTTTGATGGCAAAGAGATTTTAAAACTGTCTGAAAAACAAATGCGATCCTTAAGGGGCGACCGCATTGGCATGATTTTCCAAGAGCCAATGACCAGTCTTAATCCTTTTGTGAAAATCGGTAAACAAGTTGCCGAAGCGGTGTGTATTCACAACCCAAACATCAGCCAAAAACAGGCTCGTCAAATGGCATTGGAAACCCTTGAAACGGTGAAAATCCCTGATGCTGAGCGTAAGATGGACTGTTATCCGCATGAGTTTTCAGGCGGTCAGCTCCAGCGTATTATGATTGCAATGACAATCATCAATAAGCCTGACTTGCTCATTGCTGACGAACCAACCACAGCACTTGATGTTACCACTCAAGCTGAGATTTTAGATTTGCTCATGCAATTACAAAAAGATCTTGGCATGGCAATCATCTTGATTTCTCATGATTTGCGTTTGGTTAGAAGGTATAGCCATCAAGTGTGTGTCATGCAACATGGGGTGATTATCGAACGAGGTGATACTCAAAGCGTATTTAATCAACCACAGCATAAATACACCAAAGAGCTGCTGATGCCAATCCCAATGAATCAAAAGCCGTTATTGGGAGAGGGTGTGCCAGATATCATTACTGCTAACAAAGTGCATGTAGATTATGTGATGGAGCGTAGTTTCTTTGGTAAACCAACCAAGACCTTTAGTGCGGTCAAGGGCATCTCTCTTCACCTAAAAGAGGGGGAGACTTTAGGGATTGTGGGTGAATCTGGTTCTGGTAAATCAACCATTGGTCGTGCCATCATGCAAATTGTGGAATCTACAGGAGAAATCAGCTTTGGTGGCAGACCCATCAAGCAGATGAATGCCAAAGAGCGTGATGTGCTTCGCCGTGATATGCAAATTGTTTTTCAAGACCCATTTAACTCGCTGTCGCCACGCTTAACGGTGGGGGAGATTGTTGGTGAGGGTCTGACGGTACATTTTCCGCAGATGACCAAAGAGGAGCGTCGTCAAAAAGTGGTGAAGATGCTCAAAGAGGTTAATCTATCACCTATAATGATTAACCGCTATCCGCATGAGTTTTCAGGCGGTCAGCGTCAACGCATCGCCATTGCTCGTGCAATTATTTTAGAACCTAAGTTTGTTCTTCTGGACGAGCCAACTTCAGCACTTGACCGATCAACCCAAATTATGGTGGTTGAGCTGTTAAATGACCTGCAACGCAAATATGGACTAAGCTATATTTTCATCAGCCATGATTTGTCTGTGGTTCGTGCTTTATCTGACCGTGTGATGGTGATGAGTAAAGGCGAAGTTATCGAAGAGGGTACTGCCGAGCAGATTTTTGAAAACCCACAAGAAGAGTATACCAAGATTTTGGTACAGGCATCAAACCTATCTTGATTGACTTAACTCTTTAAATCACTACCATAAAACCACCTTTGTCGGAATATCGGCTTAGGTGGTTTTTGATATTCTATGTACTAAATACAATTAGTATAATCAATAACTATGTTTAATATAAAAAAACCGATTAAATTGATGAGTTTGTTATGGAAATTTGACGGTATATTGTGATAGTATTAGCTGATTTATTTGTGGTAATAAAGCCAAATTAGCCGTTACTTGTCAAGCGGGTTATTTACCAAAAGGAGCATTTCTTCGCCGATGGATACTTTAAATATCATTTATCTTGTTACTTCTATGCTGATTTTTATCAGCATCATGACAAACACCTTGTCAGCACGCTTGGGTGTGCCTTTGTTGTTGTTTTTCTTGGGTGTGGGCATGCTTGCTGGCGAAGAAGGGGTGCTGGGTATTGAATTTCAGGAGTATTCTGCCGCAAATTTCATTGGTCAGGCAGCACTTGCCTGCATCTTGCTTGATGGTGGACTTCGCACTTCATTCCAATCTTTTCGTGTCGGTCTAAAACCTGCGATTACACTGGCAACTTGGGGCGTTATTGCAACGGTTTGTGCATTGGGTCTTTTTGTTAGCTGGCTACTTGATATTGATTGGCGATTGGGTTTTTTGATGGCAGCGATTGTTGGTTCAACTGACGCTGCAGCGGTTTTTAGCCTACTTAGAAATGGCGGGGTCAAGCTCAATGATCGTGTGCAGGCCACACTTGAGTTGGAATCTGGCACGAATGACCCTTTGGCAATTTTGTTGGTTACGGTCATGATTGCTTTGAATCTCAATCCAGAGAGTCAAACAATCGGCAGCATCATCCTAATGCTAACCCAACAGATTTTAGTTGGTCTGATTACAGGATTGGCGGCAGGTTGGTTGTTATCTAAGTTATTACCAAAGGTGCATTTGGCTGATGGTATGTACGCCATTTTAATCATGTCAGCAGGTATGGCGGTGTTTGGTGCGACCAACTTATTTGGGGGCAGTGGATTTTTGGCGGTGTATTTGGCAGGTGTCATCATTGGCAATACCAAAGTCCGTGCTACAGAACATGTTTTGCGTGTCATGGATAGTTTTGCTTGGCTATCACAAGCAGTACTATTTGTGGTGTTGGGTCTATTGGTTACACCATCAAGAATGATTGAAGAGTGGTATTATTCACTGGCAATCTTTTTATTCTTGTTATTTGTAGCTCGTCCGATTGCGGTGGCAACAAGCCTAATACCGTTTGGTTTTCGTCTAAAAGAGATTGGTTTTATCTCGTGGGTTGGTCTAAGAGGTGCGGTACCAATCACACTGGCCATCATTCCTGTGGTCAGCGGTGTTGTAGGGGCAAATTTAGCGTTTGACATCGTCTTTGGTGTGGTGATTTTATCTTTGCTGGCACAAGGCACAACAATTCCATTCATGTCTCGGTTGTTTAAAGTTTGGGTGCCAACCGATGCTGAACCTAAGGCTGAACATGAAATTTGGGTGGGTGATCAAGCCAATATAACTTTATATGAGTTTGAGGTTAAGCCCGGTGCGTTTGCCATTGGTCGCCACCCACAAGACATTTCAGGAAAGGTAAATCCTCAAGAAATCAGCGTCTTCGCTGTTGTTCGTGGCAGTCATCTTGTGCATGTTGACGATGATACAGTGCTTAAAGTTGGCGATATTGTTTGGTATGCTTTGCTGGGTGATTGGGCGGGTAATATTGCTAAGGTTTTTAACAACTCCGCTACTCAATATCAAAAAACCAGTGAGTTTTATGGTGATTGGCTGTTGTCTCCACACGCACGCATCATGGATTTACCGTTTTATAATTTGGCAACTCGTAGCCTTAGTCAAAATCGTTTTAGTAAAATCGCACCCGTTGCCAGTGCTTTAGATATGTTTACTTTATCGCCTAGTGCCACAGGCTTGGCTGGTATTGATGATGAGTTGATGCAAACTTTGAGCGATGCTCGTGATCAGACGGTTGAAGAGTTCATGCTATCGCATTTTAAGGCGGAGCCTGTCAAGGGCGATGAGGTGAGACTCAATGATGCTTGGTCGCTGATTGTTCGTGATATTGATGGGTACGGTCGCTTGCGTGGCGTAGGTCTAAAAAATACAACAGACAGCTAAGGGTCTGCCGTTTGGCTGAACTTGAAAAACACCGCACCAATTTATTTTTAGTGAATTTGCATAAAAGTTTTTATCAACCATGCTATAAAATTTTAAGGGTTAATATGCTACTTTTTTCATCAAAAAAACCAGTAGAGTTACAAATCACTCACTTAAACAAAGTCCAAAAAAAGCAACGACAAGAGTTTGAGCAAGTAGTTACTGCCGATGATTGTGGTGGTTGTCTATCTAAACTTTTGTCTTTGGCTAAGTCAAATGCTAAAGAAAAAGGGCAGGATAAGACAACCAATAAGCAAGATGATGCCAAAACCATCTATGTGCTAGATTTTGATGGCGACATCAAAGCAAGTGCCGTATCACAGCTTCGTGAAGAGATTAGTGCCATTATTAGCGTGGCTAAAGCCAACGATGAGGTGGTGATTCGTCTTGAAAGTGGTGGTGGTCAGGTGCATGCTTATGGACTGGCTGCTGAACAGTTGCAAAGAATTAAAGAAGCTCAGCTGTCTTTAACCGTCTGTGTGGATAAAATCGCTGCCAGTGGTGGCTATATGATGGCGTGCGTGGCTGATAAGATTATTGGTGCATCATCGACCACGCCTAGATATTGAAAAAGTAGCGACAGGTGAATTTTGGTTTGGCAAAGACGCCCATACTTTGGGCTTGATTGATGAGCTTGGCACATCAGATGCGTATATTTTGGGATTAATGGATAATCACAATGTCTTTGCATTAAACTTACGCACCAAGCCAAATTTGCTAGAAAAATTAGGCTTAGATGAGCAAATTGGCGTTTCTATAACAGACTTTGTTGGTAAAGCTGGCTTAAGAGCTGCCGAGTTTTTGGCGAAGATTAATCGCCCTTAAGTGATTGATTGTACACAGTAAATTATTAGAATTTTACCAAAAAATACGCTAAAATAGCTACTTATTTTTTAAGTTGTTTTATGGGTAAGTTATGAAAAGATTAGAAGAGTTGTTTGCTAAAGCGGATAAGTTTGGTCGTGTGGTGGCAAACCGGTTTAATAAAATTAAAGATTTAAAAGACATTCGTGGCATCGGTCAAGGTAAAGTTGTTCTAATTACAGGGGCAAGCTCAGGACTTGGGGCGATGATGGCTCGTAAGTTTGCTTTTTTAGGTTATGATTTGGCAATCTGTGCCAGACGGCTTGACCGCCTAGAGGCACTAAAAGCAGAGCTTGAGCAAGAGTTTGGCATCAAGGTTTATGTTCGCCCACTTGATGTTACCATCTATGATGATGTATTCTTGGTGTTCGATGACTTTGATAAAGAAGTGCAGGCAAATGGCACAACCATTGATAAAATCATTGTGAATGCAGGGGTTGGGGACAGCCGTGTGATTGGTTATGGTCGTTTTGCCATTAACCGTGCTACCGCTGAGACCAACTTCATCTCTGCATTGGCACAGTGTGAATCTGCCATGCAGATTTTCCGCCGTCAAAATAGTGGTCATCTGGTGGTCATATCTAGCATGTCGGCTGTGCGTGGTCTGCCACGCCATTTAACCACCTATGCTGCAGCTAAGGCAGGGCTTGCAACATTGGCAGAGGGAATTCGTGCTGATGCCATCACTGAAAAACTGCCTATCACGGTATCAACCATCTATCCAGGATATGTTCGTACTGATTTAAATATTGGAGCAAAATACCTACCTTTTGAAGTTGAAGAAGAGGAGGGTGCTGATGTGATTGTCAAAGCGATTGAAGCGAAAGTTGATGAAGCATATGTGCCTGCATGGCCGTGGTTGCCAATTGGTCTGGGCATGAAGTATTTGCCACTGCGATTGATTACTAAGTTTTTGTGATTTGGTGGTTGTGATTTGGTAGTCTTGATAACTGACTTGCTTTAAAATAAAGAGCATAAAAAAGAGCAGTAGGTAGTACCGCTCCTTTTTCTAGGCGATAACAAATGAGTTGGTGGTGCTGTTAAAAGGTGCGAGGCAGTCGACAGGGGCGAATGCCATCATCGCTATTGATAACGCAAGCTAAGGTAATCACGCCAGTACTTGCAACCTTACCGCTTTTAAAATCATCATACGAGCGATAAATATGTTGGGTTAGAATAAGACTGGCGGACTTTTTTGTCATCTTTTGCACGGTAACAATCAGCACATCATCAACAAAGAGTGGTAATTTATAGGTCAAATCGGCACGAGCGACCACAAAGTGAATTTTTCCATCATGGCTGTCTGTACCACCTGCCACACCATCAGCATCAAAAAAATAACCATGAAACCCAAGCGAGCTTAGCCAATCTCTGCGACAATTTTCAAAAAAGGTCAGGTGATTGGCATGATAGACGATGCCACCTGCGTCTGTGTGATTGATATAGACTTTATAAGTATGATGAAAAATAGGGCTATTCATGGTGTATCCTGATGGTGGGTGAGTTATCTAAATTGGCATTATGCTACGCCCAATTTAGCAAAGTCATGCAAAATTTGCAAAATTTTTATCAAAAGTTTGTTACAATAGCATCATTTTTATAGATAGAGATTGAGACATGACAACTTTTGTGAGCTTTAATATCAATGGGCTGCGTGCCAGACCGCATCAACTTGTTGCTGTGCGTGATATGTTGGGAGCGGACATCATTGGATTACAAGAAACCAAAGTGCATGATGAGGCATTTCCGCTGATTGATGTTAAGAGCTTGGGCTATCATGTGGAGTTTTTTGGACAAAAAGCCCATTATGGTGTGGCGATTTTATCAAAATCTAAACCGATTTTTGTGCAAAAGGGCTTCCCTTTTGCCGATGCTGATGCCCAAAGGCGTTTGATTCATGCCAGATTTGAAGTAGGTGGGCGTCAGATTGATGTGATTAATGGCTATTTTCCACAAGGCGAAAACCGAGATCATGAGATTAAATTTCCCATGAAGCGTGCTTTTTATGCGGATTTAAATACTTATATTGATGAACTAAAAGGTCAAGGGCGAGAGCTGATTATCATGGGGGATATGAACATCTCACCGCATGATTGTGATGTTGGTATTGGTGAACAAAATGCTAAACGCTGGTTAAAAAATGGCACTTGTTCATTTTTGCCAGAAGAAAGAGAGTGGTATGATGCTTTAATGAGTCGTGATTTGCACGACACTTATCGCAAGTTTAAGCCTGATAGTGCTGATGAATTTAGCTGGTTTGATTACCGTTCAAAGGGTTTTGAGGATACACCAAAACGAGGATTACGCATCGACCATATTTTGTGTACGGATCAACTCATCGCCGACTGTGTGGATGCAGGGATTAGCTATGATATTCGTGGATTGGAGAAGCCGTCTGACCATGCACCAATTTGGGCGAGATTTGCATTGTAATCGTTTGTGTGTTTATCACAACCCAAATAATCAGTGAATTTTAGATAAATAAAGAGGTCTTATGCCTGTAGGTGATGTAAACTTAGTGCCTTTATTGCCCATCAATGGGGTGAGAATTGGTATTGCAGAGGCGGCGGTGCGTTATGAAAATCGCCGTGATTTAAGCATATTTGAGATTAGCGACAAAGCAAATGTGGCGGTGGTTACCACCCAAAACGCCTTTGCTGCCGCCCCTGTGCAAGTGGTTCGGTCGCATATCTCCAAAACCATGCCTTGCTATCTTGTCATTAATACAGGAAATGCCAATGCTGCTACGGGTCAAGAAGGGATTGATAGGGCGGTGGCAGTCTGTCAGGCTTTGGCGAATAAAACCGGTGTGGATATGGTAGAGGTGTTGCCATATTCTACAGGGGTAATTGGCGAGCGATTGCCAAGCGAACGCATTATCGCTGGGCTTGATGCTGCGTTAGCAGACCTAAAAGCAGACAACTGGCTAAACGCTGCTTATGCCATCATGACCACTGATACCACGCCAAAGGGGCATAGCGTGCAGACGACTATTGACGGCACAACCTATACTGTTACTGGTATCAGTAAAGGGGCGGGTATGATTCGTCCAAATATGGCAACCATGCTTGGTTTTGTAGCAACGGATGCTAATATCAGCCGGCCACTCTTACAACGAATCCTAGCTACGCTCACCAATCAGACTTTTAACCGCATTACCGTTGATGGCGATACATCAACCAATGACTGCTGTACGCTCATTGCTACAGGAAAAGTGGGTACGCTTATTGATGATGAAAATCATGCCCACTATCAGGTAGTATTTGAGTTAATCAAAGAAGTCATGCTAAAAATTGCTCAGCTTATCGTACGAGATGGCGAAGGAGCGAGCAAGTTCATCACGGTAAAGGTGTCAGGTGGTCAAAGTCTTAATGATTGTACCAAAGTTGCTTATGCAGTGGCACATTCACCGCTTGTAAAGACGGCATTTTTTGCGTCTGATCCGAATTGGGGAAGGATTTTGGCGGCGGTTGGTTATGCGGGTGCATCTATTGATCAGGCTTGTGTTAATGTCTTGCTTGATGAAGTTGTCATCTGTCAGCGTGGCGGTCTGGTTGATGGCTATACAGAAAGCCTAGGTCAAGCGGTGATGAATCGCCCTGAAATTACCGTCAGTATTGATTTGGGGTATGATACAGCTTATGTTGATACGGTTTATACTTGCGATTTATCGCACGATTATGTCAGTATCAATGCTGATTATCGTAGCTAGCTGATTAGGGTTCTAAAAAGATAAGATAACCGTGAAAAAATTGATATTGATAATAACGCTTGGGTTGTCAGGCTTGGTGTTGCAAGCCTGTGTACATAAGGTTGTAACAACACCTGTGAAAATTGCTTATAAGACCACCAAAGGTGTGGTAAAAGGCACGGTGGCTGTGGTGCGGGCAGTTGTTCCAGATGATAATAAAAAAGAAAAAGAAAAGCACTGATGTGCGTTTATCCAAAAGACCGCATCTTTGTAAGAAGGTGCAAGGCTTTACGATCCATGATACTTAGCTTAATTAAGCCTGCTACTTTAATTGTTAAAAACTTGCTGTTTTAAGTATTTACTGCTCTAAGTATTTAATTAGCCAATAAAAAAGCATATCGCTCTTTTATTGGCTTGATTTTAGGGCTGATGGATATCTTAGCACTGACTAAAACCCACCATTACGCCAACGCTTGCGGTCGGAATGCGGTTGTCGGCATAGACCGCAAGACCACCACGAGCAGTTTCTTTGTATTTATCCATCATGTCTTTTCCTGTCTCTTTCATGGTTAAGATTGCCTTATCCAGTGAGACATGATGAGAACCATCGCCACGCAAGGCAAGGCGAGCAGCATTGATTGCTTTGACCGATGCCATCGCATTTCGCTCAATACAGGGGACCTGTACCAATCCTGCGATGGGATCGCAGGTTAATCCTAGGTTATGTTCAAGACCGATCTCGGCAGCATTTAGGCATTGAGCGACCGAACCGCCCATAACATGGGCAAGTCCTGCCGCCGCCATCGCACAGGCTGAACCTACCTCGCCTTGACAGCCAACTTCCGCACCTGAAATAGAAGCATTTTGTTTGATGAGTGCACCGATTGCTCCTGCTACCAACAAGAAATCTCGCACGCCTTGATAACTAAATTCAGGAATAAACCCACGATAATAATGCAAAACTGCAGGAATAATGCCTGCTGCACCATTAGTGGGGGCGGTTACCACTTTACCGCCTGCAGCATTCTCTTCATTGACCGCTAGGGCGTATAAATCCACCCAGTCCATTGCTAACAGTCCGCCATCAGTGGATTTGCCATATTCTTTGGATAGCTGATCATACAGAGCTTTAGCTCTTCTTTTGACATTTAGACCGCCTGGCAAGATACCGTCTTTTTTGCAGCCTTCTGTAACGCACGCCTGCATGACTTCCCAAATTTCATTTAGGTAGTTTTTGACTTCTTCTTCACTTCTAATGGCAGTTTCGTTGTGTTGCATCAGCTCTGCAATATTCCATGATTTTGCTTCGCAGATGGCAGATAATTCAGAAGCAAGCCTAAATGGGTAGGGGTATTGACATTCATCATCATGGACTGATTCTGCATTGATTTCCTTATCGTCCATCACAAAGCCGCCACCAATTGAGTAATAAGTCTGGCTAATGGATTCGCCTTCATCAAATAAGGCGGTTAAAGTCATGCCATTGGGGTGAAAAGGCAAGGTAACATCGTCATACCATACAACATCTCGACCATAATCAAAGGCAATCTGTTGTACGCCACCTAGCATCATCACGCCATCTTCCATGACAGGGCGTAGATAGCTTTCGGTTTTGGTGGTGTCAATGGTTCGTGGCTTATGCCCAAGCAAACCCAAGATTGTTGCTGTATCGGTAGCATGCCCTTTGCCTGTAGCAGATAGCGAACCATACAAATCCACTCGCACTTGCTTAACTTGATTGATGTGTTCGCCTAATAGTGATAAAAAACGACTTGCCGCTACCATTGGTCCAACCGTATGCGAACTGGACGGCCCAATACCAATTTTAAATAAATCAAAAACACTGATCATGACCACTCCTTAGATCTAATCATTTTTTTGCCATTATGCCACAAAATAACACAAAACAAAATGCCCATATTTGATACCAAATCAATCATAAAATTCAAACTTGTCAAATCTGAGTGTTTTGGTCGGATATTTGATTTTATCAATCGTTAAGGATATTATTATTTATTTTCTTTATCATATAAGAAAAATTCTCAAAAACTATTGCAAACAAGAATTATTCTTGCTATATTAGTATCCGAGTAATTGAGCGATTGCTTCAGCTAATATATCATCTCTGCTATCATGCAGTTGTGAAATCCAAGCAAGCAATAAACCGAGAGTTGCCACCTAGGGAGAATAATAATGTATGTATGTATCTGCCATGATGTCAAGGACACACAAATCAACACTGCCATGGTGCAAGGCATCACGACCGTGCAGGGACTACAAGATACTTTGCAGGTAGGCACTTGTTGTGGTTGTTGTATTCCTATGGTGCAAGATTTGGTTGATGAGCATCTTGCCAATTTGCCTGCGATTGATGTGATGGCAGGCTAATGTTACAAATAACACCGAACCTAAAAATTAAATCTTTACCATTAAATTATTACCGTATTGTTTCTATGAATAAAGAAAGCGGTGGGTGGTTTAGCTTGGTGGGCATTGGTTAAAATAGCTAATGAATAATCATTCTTGAATAAAATGACCGCAATCATGATGAAATGATAACAACTTGCTTTTGTGAGTTGTTATTTTTTTATTTTTATCAATAAAATCAATATGTTATAAAATATTTTTTAAAATGATTATCTTTTGACTTTGATTGTGTTAGTAGGCTTATGTCTTGGTAAATTTGAGAGGCATTCGCAGATTGCACTTCGTTATCAGTTCATTAGTGATACAAATTTTGACATGATTTTTGTGGTGATTATGTTAATATAAGACGATAGTATCAATGCAGTAAGCTAAGCGGTGAGCGAGATTAAGTTGGTTAAGCATTATCCAAACCCATTGTAGTTCGTTCATTTTTCCGTTTATCATATTCATTAACCATGCTGTATGAAATCATGTTTTGTTTAATTAAAGGAGCTTATGATGAAGTCGTCTCAAAAAGTTATTGATTATTTAAATTTCTTATTGGCAGGTGAGCTGGGTGCAAGAGATCAGTATTTTATCCATTCGCAAATGTATGCTGAATGGGAACTTGGCAAGTTACATGACCGTATTTATCACGAAATGGAAGATGAGACCTTGCATGCTCGCTTGCTCATCAATCGCATCATTATGCTGGGTGGCACACCAAATATGCAAGTAGGTGAGATTAATATTGGTGCTGATGTGCCAGCCATGCTAAAAAGTGATTTAGACCTAGAATATGCTGTACAAGAGCATCTAAAAGAGGGTATCGCCATTTGTGAGGCAGAGCGTGATTATGTTACTCGTGATATGTTGGTCGGACAGCTAAAAGACACCGAAGAAGACCATGCTCATTGGCTAGAAAAACAGCTTCGTTTGATTGACTTGATGGGGCTACAAAACTACCTACAAAGTCAAACCGCCGAACCAAACATGGCAACAGTAACTCACTAATGATAGACTATCTTTACTCATAAAGATAAAATCATACAATTAAGGATAAGTCATGAAAGGTGATAAAGAGGTTATCCGTGCATTAAATTCGGTATTGAATCAGTCGTTAATTGCCATCAACCAATATTTTTTGCATGCTCGTATCGTTAAAAATTGGGGCATCAATGAATTAAACGATGTATTTTACCATCAGTCAATTCGTGAAATGAAATGGTCTGATGAACTCATTGAGCGTATCTTGTTGCTTGAGGGTCTACCAAATCTGCAGGAGCTGGGCAAATTGCTTATCGGCGAAGATGTTCAAGAAATCCTAAACTGTGATTTGCGTCTAGAGAAACGCAAGCATGATGTATTGCTTAACGCCATTGACATTTGCACGCAAAAACGGGACTTTGTTTCTCGTGAACTACTCATCACGCTAAAAGATGCTAATGAAGAGTATGAGGACTACCTAGAGACTCAATTAGAAAAAATTGAAGACATTGGTATCCAAAACTACATTCAAATGCAAGCCGGCGAAGCGTAAATTTAACCACAAAAAGACCGATGAGCATCACGCTGATCGGTCTTAGTTTTTTATTGTATAAATAATTATAATTCTTATTTTTATAAAATTTTTATGTTATAATAAATTGATTTTCAATCAGTATTTTTTTAAAAAATACTGATAATTTTTACATTTTCTAAAAGCGATAAACTTTTTTTTAAAAAGCCTTTATAATATTAAACCATCAAAAAAGTGCAAAACAATCTCAAATATCTCTGTAGAACACAACAAAGAGAATGAGGTGGTGCACCAATTCACTGCCAATTTGGCGAAACTTCCTAAGGAATCATCATGACGACTTACTATAAAGATTCTGACCATGTCGAAACCCAAGAATGGCTTGACGCATTTGCTTCAGTCATTAAAAATGCCGACAAAGAGCGTGCTCAATTTTTGCTAAAAGCCTTGTATAACATGGCGGTGCAAGAAGGTCTACCGTTTAACCGCCTAGATACCGCCTACATCAACACCATTCCTGTAGAAGATGAACCAACCTATCCAGGTGATTTGCACATGGAGCGTAAGTTGCGTGCCCTTGTGCGTTATAATGCTTTGGCGATGGTGATGCGTGCCAACCAAAATGACGATGAGTTAGGTGGGCATTTGGCGACTTTTGCGTCATCAGCAACCTTGTATGAAACAGGTTTTAACCATTTTTGGCGTGCCCCAGATGAGAACTTTGGCGGTGATATGATTTATTATCAAGGTCATGGTGCACCAGGTATGTACGCTCGTTCATTCTTAGAAGGTCGTTTGACCGAAGAGCAGTTAACCAATTTTCGCCGTGAAGTGGGTGGTAAGGGTCTATCAAGTTATCCGCATCCTTACCTAATGCCTGATTATTGGCAGTTTCCAACCGTATCAATGGGTCTAGGTCCATTGACTTCAATTTATCAAGCACATATCCAAAAATACCTAACCAACCGCAAGCTCATTAAAGACGAAAACCGCAAAATTTGGGCGTTTCTAGGCGATGGTGAAACGGACGAACCAGAAAGCTTGGGTGCTATTAGCATGGCAGGTCGTGAAAAGCTTGACAACCTTATTTGGGTGATTAACTGCAACTTGCAACGACTTGATGGTCCTGTGCGTGGCAATGGCAAAATCATTCAAGAACTAGAATCTGTCTTCCGTGGTGCCGGCTGGCGAGTAATTAAAGTAATCTGGGGCGACCATTGGGATAGTCTGCTTGCCAAAGACCATACAGGCGCTTTAAAACACCGCATGGAAGAGGTCGTAGATGGTGAATATCAGCTATATACTGCTCGTGATGGTGCTTTTGTGCGTAAAGAATTCTTTGGCAAGTATCCAGAACTTGCAGAGATGGTCAAAGACCTTTCCGATGAAGAATTGATGCACCTAAACCGTGGTGGTCATGATCCAAAGAAAGTCTATGCTGCCTATGCTGAAGCAATGAAAACCAAAGGTCAGCCTACCGTTATTTTGGTAAAAACCGTTAAAGGCTATGGTCTATCAAGTCAAATTCAAGCGGTGAACAAAGCACATCAGCTAAAAAAACTTGATGAAACAGGTCTAAAATATTTCCGAGATCGTTTTGACTTGCCATTTAGTGATGAAGACCTACAAACACTACCATTTTATCGCCCATCAGAAGACTCGGCAGAATACAAATACTTAATGGGTCGCCGTCAGGCATTGGGTGGACATCTACCTGCTCGTCGTAGCGGTCATATTCCACTACAAATTCCCGAGCTGTCTATCTTTGACCAAGTATTACAAGGCTCAAAAGGTAAAGAGCAATCAACCACGATGGTGTTCGTGCGTCTATTATCAGCTCTATTAAAAGACAAAGCACTAAATAAATATGTCGTACCAATTGTGCCAGATGAGGCGCGCACCTTTGGTCTGGAGGGTATGTTCCGTCAGTTGGGCATCTACTCTGCTGCAGGTCAAAATTATACTGCAGAAGACGCCGAAGCTTTGATGGGCTATAAAGAAGCCAAAGATGGACATATGCTAGAAGAGGGGATTAACGAAGCAGGGGCAATGAGTGCGTGGCTTGCCTTGGCAACCAGTTATTCAACCAATGCCTTACCGATGATTCCAATGTATATCTACTACTCAATGTTTGGATTCCAGCGTATCGGTGATTTGGCATGGCTTGCTGGTGATATGCAGTCGCAAGGTTTCTTGTTCGGAGCGACAGCAGGTCGCACCACGCTAAACGGTGAGGGCTTGCAACATCAAGATGGCCATAGTCATATCTTATTTGGCACTGTACCAAACTGTGTAACCTACGATCCATGCTTTGGTTATGAGTTGGCGGTCATCATGCACGATGGTTTAAGACGCATGTATGGTGAGGGTGAGCGTGTGTACTACTACATTACCTTGATGAATGAGAACTACCAACATCACGCCATGCCAGAGGGTGTTGAAGAAGGCATCAAGCGTGGTATGTATCTTCTAGAAGACAACGGTTCAAGCCAAGTGCAGTTGTTAGGCTCAGGTGTTATTTTGCGTGAAGTTCAAAAAGCTGCTCGCATTTTAAATGACGATTTTGGTATCAAAGCGAATGTCTGGAGTGTAACTAGCTTCAACGAGCTGACTCGTGATGGTATGGCGTGTGATGATTATAACCGCCTACACCCAACCGAAGAGGTTAAGACACCTTGGATAACCAAACAGCTTGCACCGCACAAAGGTATCGTGGTTGCAGCGACAGATTATATGCGTAACTATTCAGAACAGATTCGTGGTTGGTTACCTGATAGCCGTCCATACACCACGCTAGGTACTGATGGCTTTGGTCGCTCAGACAGTCGTGAACAGTTGCGTAATTTCTTCCATGTGAATGCTGAACATATTGTTGTGGCAACATTGAAAAAATTGGCAGATGAAGGTGAGATTGATGTGCGTTTGGTTCTAGATGCCATCAACAGCCTTGAGATTGATGTGGATCAAGCACCAGCTTGGCAGCCACAACCACATTATGATTATTTCCCAGATGCTCCTGCGGTATCGGTCAATCAAAATCCAACACCAGTGCCTGACTTTGTTGAGGATTCTGACGAGGTCATCAGTAACGAAGGTCGTATCAAGAATCAAGCTGATGCACCAATCCTAAATGACAACCAAGTTGTAGAGCCAAAATAAGGAGACGAACATGGAAATTAAAGCCCCTGATTTGGGTGTAGAGAGTGCTGAAGTCGCCGAGATTTTGGTAAATATCGGTGATGTGATCAGCGAAAATGACAACATTATCCTAGTTGAATCGGATAAAGCGTCGGTAGAAATACCGTCGCCTGTCTCAGGAAAAGTTACTGCTATTGCCATCAATGTGGGAGATAGCGTAAGCGAAGGTAGTATTCTGTTAACTGTTGAGGCAACAGATACAGCGGACAATACACCTGTTCAAGCAGAAGAGCAGTCAGTTCAGCAAGACAATCAACCGCAAGCCACCACAGTTGTTGAGCATTCACAGCCTACCAAAAGCGAAGTGGCTAGCAGCCAAACCTATAACCTACCTGATTTGGGTGTAGAGAGTGCCGAAGTCGCTGAGATTTTAGTGGCTGTTGGCGATATTGTTGATGAGAATCAGCCATTACTACTGGTTGAGTCGGATAAAGCATCGGTTGAGGTGCCTGCCCCTGTTTCTGGCATGATTGAGTCTATTTTGGTTAATGCAGGCGATAGCGTATCAAACGGTCAGTCCTTTGTGGTCATCAAGTCAGCTGCAGCTACTACAACCGTTGCGACAGAGCAGGCACAGCCGGCCCAAACGCAACAACCAAAGGCAGATACACCAAAATCAGAAACCAATGCCACTGTTGCACCATCAGCACCTACCACCAAGTTATCTGAAGTACAAGTGAATGAAAAAGCACGCAATGCACACGCAGGGCCTGCTGTGCGTAAGTTGGCTCGTGAATTGGGTGTGGATATTAGTGCGGTTACAGGCACAGCGGCTCATGGTCGCATTCTAAAAGAAGACTTGTTTGGCTATGTGAAGTCAGTCATGACAGGAGCAAAAGCCACATCGGTGGCAAATGGCACACCTGCCAAAGCTACTGGCATTAGCTTACCGCCATTGCCTGATATGTCCAATAAAGAGATTTGGGGTGAGATTGAGACAGTGAATTTGACCCGTCTACAAAAAGTCTCGATTCCACAACTGAATCTAAACACGCTATTACCACAGGTAACGCAGTTTGATTTGGCGGATATCACCGATACCGAAAACTTGCGTAATGAACTAAAAGCAGAGTTTAAAGCACAGGGTGTGGGTTTGACCATCTTAGCCTTTATTGTTAAGGCGGTGGCATATGCTCTAACACAGCATCCAAAATTTAATAGCCATGTATCAGATGACAACACGCAGATGATTATCCGAAAATCTGTACACATGGGGATTGCGGTGGCAACTGACGATGGTTTGATTGTCCCTGTCATTCGTGATGCTCAATCCAAAGGCATTAAGCAGTTGGCGATTGAAATTGGTGAGCTTGCCAAAAAAGCACGAGATAAGAAACTTAGTGCTAAGGACTTACAAGGTGCGTCATTTACCATCTCATCTCAAGGTAATATGGGTGGCACTTACTTTACGCCGTTAGTTAATCACCCACAAGTAGCAATCTTGGGTATTTCAGAGTCAACCTTCCAACCTCGTTGGAATGGTAAAGAATTCGAGCCGCGCTTGATGTTGCCATTGTCGCTGTCTTACGACCATCGCACCATCAATGGTGCTGATGCTGCCGTATTTACTCGCTATATCGCCAAACTGCTTGCTGACCCACGCAAGATTTTGCTATAAAGGCAAAGATAAATTAACTGGCGATACAAATAAAAGGGCGGTGTCATACTGCCTTTTTATTTGTATCGACGATTGTAAAATAGGTATGACTTGGCTATACTTAATTTAATTAAAAAAGAGCGAACAAAGAAATCCAATCATCTTGTCTTGCACTCTTTTAAAAAGAATAAATAAGGAGTATCTAATGCTAAAAATACTATTATGTAGCCTGTCTGTGCTGCTGGCAACGCTTAGCCACGCCCAGTCATCTATCCGTGATGATTTGGTGGGTGACTGGCTGTGTGAAGCAAAAATGCAAAACATTCATGCGAAAAATATAATTCGCTATCATCAAGATGGATGGGCTCATGAACTGATAGAGTATATTGATAAGTCCTTACCTCCATACCAATCTTTTCTTAATATAACAAGCATTACTTATGATTGGCATGTTCAAGATGATAAGCTGTATATGACCAATCAAAAAATCAATGAAGATTATACTTATCATTTTATTGGCGACAGTTTGGTAAAACTGAGCGATCAAGCAACTGCCGACATCAAAGCAGAAGTCGAGCAGTTGATGGAAGTTAATAATCAGCATTCGGTTGAATTTGATGGTAAAGATAGGCACCGCTATATTTTTGAAGATGGTTTTTTTGGTGAATGCCGTCGCTTAACATAAAAACAGATGAAATCATAAAGTGATTGGCATGGTGATGGTTGGTATAGCCATTGTCTTTATTTTGAATGTATAAAGTAATGGCATAATTGCCCATCAATCAGCATGGACTTAACCCATAAAGTTTATTAAGAAAATTACCCCAAAAGAGAGATTTTTTATGACAACATACACACCGCCAGCAGTCTGGGATTTTAATGCCATCAATATGGGCGGTAAATTTGGTGGCACTAACCGCCCAACTGCAGGAGCTCGCCATGAATATATCCTGCCAAAAGGCGATAAACCATATCAACTATATAGTCTAAATACGCCCAATGGTGTTAAGGTAAACATCATCTTAGAGGAGCTAAAAGCGTTAGGTCTTTTAGATTTTGATGCCTATAAGATTGATATCGTGGCAGGCGATCAGTTTGGTACGGATTTTGTGTCAATCAATCCCAATTCTAAGATACCTGCCTTGATTGATAGATCAGGTGATGAGCCTGTGAATATTTTTGAAAGCGGGGCGATTTTATTGCACCTTGCCCAAAAATATAATAAATTCTTGCCAACCGATACCGCCAAGCATGCCGAAGTGTTGTCGTGGCTCATGTGGCAGATGGGTTCTGCACCGTTTGTAGGTGGTGGTTTTGGTCATTTTTATGCTTATGCACCAGAACCTGTAGAATATGCCATCAATCGTTACACGATGGAAACCAAACGACAGCTTGATGTTCTAAATCAGCATTTGGCAAGTCGTGAGTATGTGGCTAGCGATGAATATACGGTGGCGGATATGGCAATTTATCCTTGGTATGGTTGGCTTGTACTGGGTAAATTGTATATTGGTGAGCATTATAATGCTGCTCGGTTCTTGAATGTTGATGAATATCCACATGTGCAAAAATGGGCAAATAATATTGCCAATAAAGAGACAGTAAAAAAAGCAGAGAGTCTGGTATTACAACCCTTAACCAAGTAATCATAATGCCAGTACTGATTAAACCACAAAAAACCGCTCAAATACTGAGCGGTTACTGTATGGCATAACCAGATACCCATCATTGTTTAAAATCGATAGCTAACGCCCAATCTTGTGGTACTGGTGATTTTGTCGTCGGTCATTGGACTATTTTTTTGGGCGGATGCAAGCCATTCTATGCGTTGATTGGCAAATAAGGTAATATTGTCTTTCATTTCATAGTTGATCATCGCTGAGGCAAAAGGGGCAAAGCCACTATTAGGTTGATAAGCATCTATGCCTGTGCGATTACTTTCAGCTGAGGATACGCCATAGTAGTAGCTATTGTAGTTCTTATCATACCAATTAACACCAACGGTGGGGTAAATAGTGAATTTATCGTGCTCAAAACGACTAATATGCGACAATGTAATGACAGTGCCATCATGATGCGATAGGGCGTCTGTAGCAACTTTTGCCTTAAAACCGCCAATGGGGCTTACATACATATAGCTTATCAATGCTTGTGCCGATGCTTTTCGTTTATCCAAGCCCTGTAGTGTGCCTTTAGAGTTTTTGGGATTAAAACTCGGTCCATCATATGCCAAGCCAATGCGAGCATGGTGCTTGTTGTCTTTATAAGGGTAAAATCCAGCTTCACCACCTTCAATATACCATCGGTTGTTGTCATAAAAACCATGTGGACTGACGACCAAAATATTGTCTGCTTGATAAGCGTTTTTGCCATAGGCAACATTCAAACCAAGACTAAGGCGAGCGTCGGGATTGACTGGTAGGCTTTGGGCGTGAGTGATGAATGGCAAGGTAGATGCCATGAGCAAGGATAAATAAACAAATTTCATAAAATCACCGATAAGATACCAAATCAGATAAAGCATACATCTATTATAAAATAAAATTTGCGTGAATGGTTGTGCTAATTTGTAATTTTGAGAAAATTTTATCGTCAATATTGGAATCTGGTTAAGTATGATGGCATGATGCCCAGCAATTCCAAAAAACTCCGGTTTGGTTAGTTATACTTCGCATAATGTATATTATGTTAAATAAAATATTTTTCACCTATCTTCTCAAACAGACCTGTCATTGCCAAAGCATATTCTATCAAAAAATTAAAAATTCTTGACAGATAGTATTTTTGTGTTATTATTAATCTCATGCAATATAGCATTTCTAGGGTTCGTGTGGGCAGCTAAAACATTACAAGCTAAGCAAGTGTTTTATGTAATCTTCTTTCTTTTAGGCTCACTGGTCAGGACTGGTCTTAGCAACATAAAGCTAATTCATATGCGTAAGTGTATGAATTATAAAAAACCCAAGTTTTTAAACTTGGGTTTTTTGTTTATTTACTGCTTTTTGTTCTGACGAAAATCCCAAGGCACTACAAATTTTGGATTGTTCCACAAGCTCTTGTTTTCTTTGATGGCTTCAAATTACATTAAATAACTTTTATTAATTGCTTTTTTATGTGTTGAAATATCTGATACTCAAATGTCAAGGTATGCGTTTACTTAGATATCTAATCCAAACCAACCCTTCTTTTATTTGCCATAATATTGGAAAATCTGCCCAGTTATTCTAAAAATTCCAAGATTGGTCAGCTTTTATTGCTAATTTTGTAAAAATTGAGTAATAAAATATGGTTTTTGTAGCATTTTTGTTTTAGTATATAACAATTTTATTTACACTATCATTTTTGATATTGAATTGGATTAAGGAGAGTTTTGTGAGCAATCTATCACAAATCAGCACCGACAGAAAATTATCTTGGCGGGCATTTGGCCCAGGCATCTTGATGGCATCTGCAGCCATTGGGGCTTCGCATTTAATTTCATCAACTCAAGCAGGTGCTTTGTACGGCTGGCAGCTTGCAATCATAATCATCTTGGCAAACTTTTTTAAGTACCCTTTTTATCGTTTTGCCACCGAGTATGCGTACAATACGGGCAATAGCCTAGTGGTTGGTTACGCAAAAAAATCTCGGTTATACCTATTGGTTTTCTTTGTGATGAATACCATCTCAAGTGTCATCACCACAGGTGCGGTTTCCTTGTTATGTGCGGTAATTTTGGGGTATATATTGCCTTTTGAGACGAATACTTTGGTGTTGTCAGCTATTGTGATGTCATCATCATGGGTATTGCTGATAGGTGGTCGTTACAAGGTGTTGGATAATTTGACAAAATGGATTATGGCAGCCTTGACCATTGCTACGGTTGTTGCGGTGATCATTGCAGCAAGCAAGGCATCGGTGGTCGCACCTGATTTTATTGAGCCATCGCCTTGGAATCTATCAGCTTTGGGTTTTGTTGTTGCACTGATGGGCTTTATGCCTGCCCCACTTGAATTTTCAGTAATCACCTCGGTTTGGACTGCCAAAAAGATTAGCACGGATAACACGAGTCGTTATCAGGGCATGGTAGACCTTAATGTGGGTTATTTAACTTCAGTGGTGCTGGCATTATTTTTCTTGGCGTTGGGCGTCTTTGTACAGTATGGCTCAGGTCAAGAGATTGCCGTGCAAGGTGGTGCTTATGTTGGTCAGCTCATCAGCATGTATACAATGACCATTGGCGACTGGTCAAAATTACTGGTAACTTTCATTGCTTTTTTATGTATGTTTGGTACGGTCATCACTTCGGCTGATGGTTATGGACGCACCAATGCTGAGAGCTTATCACTCATCATGAAAGGCACTACTGAACTTACCGAAAAATATGTCAAAATATGGACAACTTTTGCATTAGTGATGGGTTATGCCATTATTGCATTTTTCTTAGGTCAAATGGCAGCTTTATTGAAATTTGCCATGATTGTTGCATTTATTGCCGCACCGATTTATGCTTATCTTAATTATTCTTTGATTAAAAATCAGCCAACCACTTCTGCTGGTATGAAATGGTTTGCGATTAGTGGTATTATCTTTTTGACTGGATTTAGCATCTTGTTTTTGTTGCAGTTTTTCAAAGTGATTGGTTAGCGGTTTTATCTAACAAAAACGATGATATTTTGTATAATACACATTGATAAATCCAATAAAAACAGCCTGCATTATTGACAGGCTGTTTTTATTGGTTAGTAAGCTACTGCTGGATACTTGGTCGTTCGCCAAGCGTAATGCTAATCTTGAGCGACTTGCCATCTCGTAAAATCTGAGCGTCAAGTTTGGTATTTGGGGTGTGCTTAGCGACAATTCCTGTTAGGGTGTTGATGTCATTGGTTGGTATGCCATCAAGATCGGTAATGATATCCCCTACTCTAAGTCCTGCTCGGTGAGCAGGCGTATCTTCCCATACTTGTGAGACGATGACGCCTTGGGCGGATTCTAAGCTGAGGGGGCTATGATTAGATTGGGCAATTCCAACGCCCAACCAACCACGACTGACCTTACCGTCTTTAATGAGTGCGTTCATCACTCGTTCAACGATGGTGTTTGGAATGGCAAAACCAATACCCATTGAGCCACCTGAGCGTGAATAGATGGCGGTGTTGATACCAATCAATGCACCGCCTGCATCCACCAATGCACCACCAGAATTACCAGGGTTGATGGCAGCATCTGTTTGAATAAAGTCCTCGAAAACACTCACGCCAAGCCCTGCACGCCCAAGTGCTGAGACGATACCCTGTGTTACTGTTTGACCGACACCAAAGGGGTTGCCGATGGCAAGTGCTACATCGCCAACACTGACAGGCGTACTGCGAAATGCCAATGGCTCTAACCCATCAAGATTTACTTTAATGACCGCCAAATCGCTCTCTTCATCACTGCCGATGACCTTGGCGTGTGTTTTTCTGCCATCGTTAAGTGCGACAATGATTTCATCTGCCTTACTAATGACATGGGCATTGGTAACGATGTAGCCATCTTTTGAGACAATGACGCCAGAGCCTAGATTTGAACCCTGCTGTTGCATCTGATTGCCGTAGTACCGCTCAAAAAACTCACGAAATGCAGGGTCGTTCATATAAGGGTGTTGGATGGTTTGGGTGGTATAAATATTCACCACCGATTTGGCGGCACGGTTGACCGCATTTTTATAAGAGATGACTGGTGTGGCGGTGCTGACTGATTGTTCAATGATGGGCGTTGGTGTGGCTGTATTTTTAATAGCAACTGCTTTGTCATCAACTTTGGCAAATAACCAAAAAACAAGTAAACAGCAAGCTAAAGCTACTGCAATCAGCCACGGCAAGACCACCCAAAAGCTTATACCTTGTTCGTATTTTTTAAAATGTTCTAAGGTTGGTTTCATGGGCTTTCCTATGGGTTATAACGAATTAGAAACTTTGGGCTAAGATTGGGGTTGGTGATACAAGATAAAATAATTTGCTAAAATTTTATAAAAAAATAATGGTTTTTTGTTAAAAATTTTGTTAAAAATTTTTGTTAAGATTTCGTGATTTTTGCGACTTATTTGCACATCAGATAAAAAGTCGTTACAATTAGCCGAAAAACTCATGGTTTCATCAATACATTTAACGAGAAAATGAAGGTGCTATATGGCGATTTCACCACAGGATTTGGCAACTTTTTGTGATAATTATCTACAAGTTTGCGAGTTTAACGACTACTGTCCCAATGGTTTGCAAGTTGATGCAGACACTCCCATCACCAAGATTATTACAGGCGTAACGGCTTGTCAGGCGTTAATTGATGCAGCTGCAAAGCAAGACGCACAGGCAATTTTAGTGCATCATGGCTATTTTTGGAAAGGAGAGCCTACCTCTCTAACTGGAATGAAAGGTCGGCGTGTGCGTACTTTGATGAAATCAGGCATATCGATGCTTGCGTATCATCTGCCATTAGACGCCCACCCTATCATTGGCAATAACGCCCTACTGGCACAAAATCTGGATTTGACCATTACCGGTGCTTTATACCCACATGAAAAACACCCTATAGGCAATATAGCAACTTGTTTGCCGATTATGCCAAGTGATTTTGCTGACAAGATTACTAAAAAACTAGGCAGAAAACCACTACATATTTCAAGCGGTAAGCATAGTTTATCAAAAATCGCCCTATGCTCAGGTGGTGCTCAAGATATGATTGAACAGGCAGCCAAAATGGGTTGTGATGCCTTTATCTCAGGGGAAATCTCAGAGCGAACCACACACAGTGCCAGAGAGCTTGGTTTGGATTATTTTGCTGCCGGTCATCATGCCACCGAAAAAGATGGCATTCGTGCGTTAGGCGAGCTTATTACCCAAGAGCTTGGTGTTGTGGTTGAGTTTATTGACATTGATAATCCCGCTTGATTTTTGTCATAAAAAAACACCCCAAAAGCATCGAGCTTTGGGGTGTTTTTCATTTGCTTTATTTATTTGGCACAATTAAGGTTTGCCCAATACGCAAATTGGTATTATTTTCAAGATTATTCATCTTGATCAGTTGCTCTATACTGATACTATAGCGGCGTGCCAAAGAAGTCAAGTTATCACCAGATTTCACCTTATAAGTGGTGGTTAGCTTTGGCACTTTGATGGTCTGACCACGGCGTAGCTGTGCATTGGCCGAAAGGTTATTTGCTTTGGCAAGCTCAGCAAGTGATATGTCGTATTTATTGGCAAGCACAGTTAGGTTATCGCCAGCTTGTACGGTGTAGTTTTCGGTAGGGAAGCTTGGTGTGCTTGAACGAACACTGCGTTCGGATTTGGATGGTTTTTGTGCATCGCCTGCTACAGGAATCGTGATGGTTGCACCCAAGATTAGATTTGATGTGCGAGTCATATTATTGGCAGCTGCTAGCTCATCAATGCTGATGCCGTGTTTTGATGCTACCGATGTCAAGCTATCGCCTGATTTGACGGTGTATTTGCTTGGGGTGGTTGACTTTTTATCAGTCGTTTTTGATGCGGCGACTGTCTTGGCAGGCACTTTGATGGTCTGACCTCTGATGAGATTAGCGGTCGGAGAAAAGTCATTTAAGGCGGCAATCTCTTGAGTGCTGACACCCAGACTGTTTGCTACGCCTGTTAGTGTATCTCCTGCCTTAACCGTATAATTCGTGGTGGCGGTATTGTTGGTCTTGGCATTGGTTTTGGTTGTTGCTACTTGAGATGAGCGTGTAGGTTCGGCGGTTGTATCCGCAGGTACTTTTAACACTTGACCAATAAGCACGCCATAAGTTGGCTCAAGATCATTCATCGCTGCCAGTTCATGCAAGCTGATGTTATGTCTGCGTGCAATAACGGTTAGGCTATCGCCTGCTTTTACACGATAGTTGGTCGTTTTGGTGTTAGTGGACTTCGTGGTTTCACCAGTCGGCTTTTGAGTACTTGCTTGGATAGGCTGTTCTTTGACTTTGCCAGGGACGAGCCAAAGTTTTTGACCACGCTGAACATAAGTGTTGGTTGGAATGTTATTATAGCTTGCCAATTGGCTGACACTTAAGTTGTGTGCGGCAGCGATGCCTGTCAGTGTGTCGCCTGATTTTACCGTATAGCTTTCAGGAGCGACTTTCGGCTTGGGCGGTGTTTGCGGTGTTTTTGGCTTAGGATTGGCAACAACTGGTTTAGGCGTACTCTTTGGCGGCGTTGGTTGTACAATCACAGGCGTGTTAACAGCAGGTGTTGGTGCATGATGAACGACAGGTGGTGGTACTGGTGTGGGGGCTGGCGGTGTACTCTTGGTAGTTGCAGGTGCAGAATAACTAAGCGTCTTGGTTTGTCCACGAGCTTCCAATACCGACTGGGCGGTTTGTATTGCATCTAACTTGATATTGCCATCATTAGGATTGACCGCCTGCACCATTTCTGGTGTGGCAGACTGAATCTGTGTGGCGATAAAATCACGCTCTTCTTGGGTTAACGCTGGCTCTTGGACGATGGTATTATTAGCGGTTACCTGAGCAATGGTGGTCGGTAGTGTGTTTGACTGCATTAGCTCTTTTTGTGAATTGGTGTTGGCAACCGCCCCTGATTTTGGTAAAACATATTGTGTGCTTTGGGCAGGTGCGGTAGCAACATAGTCGCCACCATCATGATAACTATAGCCTGTTAGGGCGGATAGCTTGGCATTGATGCTGTTGCTTAGACTGTCAGGAACAACAATGCGATTTGGGCCTGCACTATCCACCATCAAGCTGATCAATGCAGGGTTTAATAGACGCAGTTCATCAAAGCTAACACCTGTTACGCTAGCAACTTCCTGCAGACTTACCCCATAGTTGACAGGCACAGTTCTAAAATGCGAATGGTTGGCAATGGCAGGCAAACTCACTCCGTAGCTAGATGGCGATGCCACAATCTGTGATACAGCGATGAATCGTGGTACATAATTCATGGTTTCTTTGGGCAAGTTGAGTGACCAGTAGTCTGTCGGTAGCCCTGCCGCTTCGTTGGCTCTGATTGCACGAGATACCCTGCCTGGACCTGCATTATAGGCGGCTAATGCTAGCTCCCATGAGCCAAATTGATTATAAAGACTGGTCAAAAAATCATAGGCAGCACGAGTGGATTCAATAACATCACGGCGACCATCATAGCCTGATGTCTGGTTTAGACCATAGATACGCCCTGTACTAGGGATAAACTGCCACAGACCTGCTGCTGCTGCATTTGAAGTGGCTGATGGGTCATACGAACTTTCAATGATGGGTAGCAAAGCAAGTTCGGTGGGGATGCCTCGGCGTTCAGCTTCGGTTACAGTATGATATAGATAGCGTGAAGCACGGGCAGTCAGACGATTAAGATAACTTTGACGGCTATAGAACCATGATTTTTGTGCTTCAATGCGAGCATTATTCGTCTCGCCCATGCGATAGCCACGGCGTAGCCTATCCCATAAGTTGCCATAACGTTGAACAGTCAAAGCATCGCTTTCTACCATACTCATATCAGTGGCTTGAAGCAACTCTTCTAGCTCATCAAGCGTGCCCTCATCAAGCACGCCAGCATAACTCGATGGTTGGGCAACCGGTCTAGATGGTTGAGAGATTGGTTTGGATTGCTTGGTAACGATGGGTTTGCTAACGGATGCGGTACTAGGGGTAGGCGTGGTGTTGGTGGTGCTACACGCTGCCAACAAACAGGCAGATACCGCTAAGGTGAGTGGTTTTGGTAGTTGTGATTGCTTTGGGGTTTTTTGTGATAGGTTTGATGTTTTTTTTGACAAAGGCAGCTGCGTCATGTTAAAGACCTTTAAATATGAATATGAAAAAATTACAAAAAAGATGCTTAATGAAAGGGGTAATAATGCCTTATTTTTTCAGTATTATCAATCGCCATCCTAAAAAAATATCAAAAAACCGCCAATTTTTCTTATATAAAGCACAACTGACGGCAAATAGATAGCAAATAACCGCAAGTGTTGGTTGCTTAACGCTTTTGCCCATCTTAATTGATGGCAACTTGTGATACTGAGCGTAGCAATACCGCACTACCACCCACCGATGACAAAGTTACACGAGAAGTGGTTATCAACTTGACAGGCTTACCATCTTCTAGCCAAGTTTCGGTGGCGATGACTTGGGCACGAGCTTGGTTGCCTGAAACTATGATATCACTAATGGCAATATCATAATGATAATTAGTAGATTTTGCCCAGCTTGTTTGTAGTAATTGCAAGTAGTTATTTTTATCCAAATTGGCGGTTTTACCGTTTCTGGTTAAAGAAATAATTGCTTCATTGGACACCAAGCGAGCAACTTGTCCGATGTTTTTGCTATTGGCAGCGTTACTCATGGCACTGGCATATGCCTGCACGGACGATTCACTGATGGCGTGGGCAGGCGATGAAATAAGTGTTGTCGCCCCTAAAGCCGTGATGAGACCAATACTCATTGATGGCAACAATCGCTTGCCTGACATTTTACCCAGTGTACCAATGATGGTAGCCAAAGCACCAATATACACTCCTTTTTTGAGTAGCGTTTTTGTGCGGTCTTTGTGTTGTGTTGTATTCATAACAAGCCCTTGTTTTAGGTGTATTGTAGCTACAATAGCAGATGTGCTTTAACTGATGATGGCTGATTGTAACGAATTGTTGCAATTATTGGGTATTCATGTACCGTAAATTCTATCAAATATTTATTTGGTATCTTCTGGCACATCTGTGTTTTCAAGCTTTGCTCCGATATGGCTCATGCGTCTTTCCATAAGCTGTCTAGCTAAAATCTGCATGTCATCAACACGGTCAAATTCATCAACAATCTCAAGCCCTAATAAGGTCTCAAGTACATCTTCTAAACTGACCAATCCTTTAACTTCACCAAACTCACCTACCGCCAAAGCAATGTGTACTCGTTCTTTGAGCATCAAATCAAGCAGGTCAAACAGCTTCATCTTAGCAAAAACAAAGTTAATGTCTCGGCGAAATTTTTTGATGGGTGTATGTATCTCTTGATTAGCCTTAGCAATCAGTAGGTCTGATTTTAGGACAAAGCCTGTGGCACTATCCAAATCTTCATCAAAAATTGGAAAGCGTGAGAATGGTAACTTTGGGTGGTTGGCAAAAACATCGCCGACAGTCATGCTCTCATCAAACGCCATCGTTACCGAGCGTGGTGTTACAATATCTTCAACATTTATCATGCTCAGTGCCAATGAGTTTTTGATGATGCGTGTCTCAAGCTCACTTATCTCACCCAAACTTTCACCTTGATTGGCAAGAGCGATGAATTCATGACGGCTAAAAGTATTTTCAGTATTGCCACGAGTGAGTAAACGAGAGATTTTTTCTGCCACCCAGACAATTGGCATTAAAATAATATTGATAAAACGCACATAATATGCCACAGGCACAGCAAAGCGTCGCCAGTAAGTTGTGCCTAGTGTTTTTGGGATAATCTCCGTACCAAGCAAAATAGCAATCGTCATGACTGCACTAAATACGCCAAACCACATATCGCCAAAAACGATGGTTGCCTGAGCACCTGCACCAAGCGAGCCTAATGTGTGAGCAACAGTGTTTAAAGTTAAAATAGATGAAATGGATTTTTCAATATTGTTAACTTTGACATCCGCCAAGAGATTGGCGATCTTGGGATTGGTCTCTTGTAGTGTATCAATATAGGACGGCGTCATCGTCAGTAGCGTGGCTTCTGAAATAGAACACAAAAAAGAAGCAACCAAAGACAAGGAAATAAAAAAGATGAGTAACGCAATATTGGCAGATGTTACTGGCGTGGCTTGACTGGCGATTGCTTGGCTAGTAAAGAATAAAGTGCTAAGCAATAAAGGCAATACAAAAAAAGAAGTCAAGCTTAATCGGTGTCGGGGCATAAAAATTTGTTCTAAAAAAATAAACCAATATATTAAGGCAAATCCATCATAACTGCAAGTCTTAAGCCAAATTTCTATTTTTCATGGATGATTATCATCTAAATTGATGCGATGCGTGCTTGCCCATTTAAGAATAACGATACACAACGCACTTGTGTATCGTTTGTCTCGCCCTACTTTGTCGCCACTACCTACTTTTTTAGCTTTTTTGTGCTCTTGTCGCCAATGGTAACCACTAAGGTGAACAAAACATGGCAAAATAGAGTGTTTTAGATGAATTGCATAGCGTTATGTAGTGATTTTATGGTATGATATGCGTTATTTTTTGTCTTTGTCTGACCAATTTTCATTCATAGTAAGGAGTTTATATGTTAGATTTTTTCATCGCTAGTGCTCACGCTACTGCAGCAGCCCCTGCCCAACCAAACGCTTTTTTGCAAATTTTACCCATGATTGCAATTTTTGCGATTTTTTATTTTTTGGTTCTTCGCCCACAATCAAAGCAAAGAAAACAGCATCGTGCGATGGTTGATGCTTTGGCAGTCGGCAATGAAGTGGTATTTGCTGGCGGTCTGATGGGTAAAGTTACCAAGATTGAAGGCGATTATGCTGTTGTTGCCCTAAATCCAACCAACTCAATCAAAATTCAGCGTGCCAGCGTAATCAGTGTATTGCCTGCGGGTACGATTGACAACATTTAATTAAAAATGACAAAACTTGCGTTGGCAGGTTTTGTTTTTTGTTTTATTTGCATGATGTTAAGCGATAAGTTGCTTAAAGCACCATCAAATCATCATGCCTTAACCATAAGAAATACTTATGCATTACCCTGTTTGGAAATACATACTCATCGCTGTGGTATTAGCTGTTTCTGGTTTGTACGCCCTGCCCAATCTTTACCCAGACGAACCTGCGGTACAGGTTACAGGTGCTTCTGCCGGTGTGGAGCTGACCGAAGATGTACTGACACAATCACAAGGACTGCTAGACCAAGCCAATCTTAGCCATCATGGTGGTAGTTTTGCTAATAACAGTGCCCTACTTCGCTTAAAAACAGCCGAAGACCAACTAAAAGCACAAGAAGTGCTACGCCGTGAGCTTGGTGAAAACTATGTCGTGGCACTAAACCTTGCCCAAACCACTCCAGAGTGGTTACGCAATATCGGTTCTAAGCCAATGAAACTTGGATTAGACTTGCGTGGTGGTGTGCGTTTTGTGCTTGAAGTGGATATGGATAAAGCCCTAGAGCAACGCCTAGCTACTGCCAGTCAAGATGTGCGTCGTGCCTTGCGAGCCGACAAAGTTGCCATTAAAAGCCTAAGAACTACTGACGATGGTTTAGTGTTGATTTTTAATGGGAGTGAAACTCGTGACCGTGCTCAAAGCATTTTACAAGCTAGCATGGCAGATGAATTCTCCTTGCGTCCATTGGCAGATGCTGAAGGTGCAGCATTGCAGATGTCTTATACGGAGGCACGCCTTCAAGAGATTAACGACTATGCTGTTGGGCAAAACTTGACCACCTTGCGTAACCGCATCAATGAGCTGGGTGTGGCAGAAGCATTGGTACAGTCTCAAGGAGAAAACCGCATCGTTGTTGAATTGCCAGGTGTTCAAGATACCGCCGAGGCGAAGCGTGTGCTTGGTCGTACAGCCAATCTTGAGTTCCGTCTGGTTAGTGATGAATCAGATAACTATGCAGGTGGAATCGCACCTGCAGGTACAGAGGCTTATCCGTTTGGTGATTTGAATGGTCCACCAGTACTCCTTAATCGCCAAGCGATTGTTACGGGTGAAAAAGTACAAGATGCTCAGCCAGGTCTAGATGACCATGGTCGTCCGCAGGTGTCTATCAGACTAGATACAGCGGGCGGTAAAATGATGCAGAACGCCACTCGTACAAGTGTTGGCAAACAAATGGCTGTATTGTTCATTGAGAACAAACAACGCATTGGCTATGAGACCGACCCACAAACAGGCGAAACCAAAGAAGTTCGTACGCCATATGCCGAGATGCGCGTCATCAACCGTGCAACCATCAATGATGTGCTTAGCTCTTCATTCGTCATTACAGGTATTGATTCTCATGCTGAAGCTGGCGAGCTTGCCCTACTGCTTCGTTCAGGTGCATTGGCAGCACCGATGTACTTTGTTGAAGAGCGTACCATCGGCCCTTCTTTAGGTCAAGATAATATTGATAAAGGTCTGACAGCGTCGATGATTGGTTATCTGCTGGTGTTCTTATGGATGATTATCTTCTATCGTGCGTGTGGTGTGATTGCTAATATTGCATTGGCGTTAAACATCATGATGTTGATTGCTTTGATGTCAATTCTGGGTTCATCATTAACCTTGCCAGGCATCGCAGGCGTGGTCTTGACGATGGGTATGGCAGTCGATGCTAATGTGCTAATTTTTGAGCGTATTCGAGAAGAACTGGCTGCAGGTGCAAAACCAAAATCAGCGATTGTAGCAGGCTTTGATCGTGCATTTAATTCAATTTTTGATGGGCAAATCACCACTTTGTTAGTGGCGTTCATCTTGTTTGCGGTTGGTACAGGTCCAATCAAAGGTTTTGCAATCACGCTTGCTATCGGTATTATTACTTCATTATTTACCGCCATTACCGTAACTCGTGCAATCATGCAACTGTGGTACGGCAATCGCAAAAACTTAACAAAAATTAGCATCGGTTAGGAGTCTATGATGAGTAATGAAAATAATCCAATCGAGCAGTCATCAGTTGCCGAACCTGTGCGTCGCCGTCGTGGCCCACGCCGTGATGGTAAAGGTAGTAATGCAAGAGCTAATGAGCAAGCACTGGCTGGGCAAGACATCATTACTGTTGATGAGGCTGCCGAAAAAGCAGGTGGTGTTAAGCTGATTGGTAATCGTCGCATCATTCCCTTTATGAAAATCGAGATACCGATGATTATCATCTCGGCTTTGTTGGTGATTGTTAGCATTGTTGCCATCACAGTTAAAGGGTTAAATTTAGGGCTTGATTTTACAGGCGGTGTGTCGGCGGATGTTAAGTATGAACAATCTGTTGAGCAAGCACAAGTCATCTCTGCACTTTCAGAAAAAGGGTTTGATGATGCCGTAGTGCAATATCTTGGAACTCGCAACGAACTGCTCGTGCGTCTGCCACCCCAAGATACTAAGGATCCAGAAGGGTTAAGCCAAGCACTAAATCAAGCCTTAGACTTGCCATCAAATGCCGCTACCGTAGACAATATCAGCATCATCGGTAGCCAAGTGGGCAATGAGATTTATCTAGACTCTATCTTAGCACTTGGGCTGGCACTTGTCTTGATGATGATTTATGTATCCGTGCGATTCCAGTTTAAGCTAGCTTTGGGTGCGGTGCTTGCCCTATTTCATGATGTGATTGTGGTGTGTGGTTTGTTCGCCCTTTTTGGCTGGCCGTTTGACTTAACAGTATTAGCTTCTGTACTTGCCTTGATTGGTTATTCGGTGAACGATACGATTGTTGTTTATGACCGTATGCGTGAGAATTTCCGTCGTGTGCGTGGACTGACACCATATCAAGTGGTTGATTTGTCATTGACAGAGACGCTAAGGCGTACCATCATGACTTCAGGCACAATCTTTGTGGTAGTACTCTCCCTATTATTCTTGGGTGGCGAAAGCTTATTTTGGTTCGCCTTGGCTCAATTTATTGGGACGATTGCAGGTACTTACTCATCGGTATATGTTGCAAGTTCAATTCCGCTTCGCATGGGTTTATCTCGTGAAGACTTTGTTGTTCAGGTTAAGCCTGAATTTGAAGAAGAGGTGGTTGTATTTGCTGACCCCGACATTCAAAACGCTAAAGACTGATGGACAACAACAATCCCCAAACTGTTTTGGGGATTGTTGTTTTTGATATAATAAAACCCAACCACCAAACATAAGATTGGCTAACATGACATTCATTCAAGATTTTTTTGGCAAATTATCCTTAAAAACACAAGGGTATTTACTGGTGTTTTTTACAATGTGTATTTGGGGAGGGTTTAGTCTGTTTGCCCGAGTGAATGTCCATTGGCAGGTATCAGTATGGGATGTGATTGCCATGCGGTTTGCCTTTGCTGGCGTGATTTTATTGCCAGTGGTATGGGGCATGAAGCGATGGGATTTTTTGTTTACTTGGCGTGCCTTTGTGCTTGCCATGCTAGGGGGTGTGGGTTATAGTAGTTTGGTTTATACGGCATTTACTCTAGCACCTGTCGTACACGGAGCGGTTTTTTTAAATGGCATGATACCTGTTGCTACCACTTTGCTGTTGGCAATATTTTTTGGGGTGAAGCCTGATGTAAATACCAAAATCGCTCTCGCCATCATCATTGCCACATTATTTATGATGAGTGCGATGATACTATCAGGGGCATATCATTTTAATGTGGGCGATGTGATTTTTATTACTTGTGCTTTTTGTTGGTCGGGTTTTGGTATTTTATTAAAAGAATGGCAATTCACACCATGGCAAACCATGTGTAGTACGGTGTTTTGGTCGGCAGTGGTATATCTGCCAATTTATGGGTTGTTTATTGGTTTTTCATCTCCTAATGCTAGCCTAACTCATTTGGTAATCCAAGGGGTCTTTCATAGCGTATTGGTGATGATTGTTGCTACCTTAACCTATGCGATGGCGGTAGCAAGGCTTGGAGCATTCTCGGCAGGCGGTCTGTCATCGCTTGCTCCGTTCATTTCCGCCCTACTTGCTGTACCACTGCTCAATGAGGCACTAAACCCTGTGATGGTGCTTGGACTCATTGGTATGGGGCTTGGTACAGTACAGCCGTGGCAGTGGCTAAAGCGTTGATTGATTGTTTATTTTTGACTGATTAGGAGAGATTATGAATAGCTTAAAGAGCATTGCGGTATATTGTGGTTCTAACTTTGGTAATACGCCTAAGTATTATGAAGCCGCCAAACTGATGGGTAAAACACTTGCCGATAACGACATTCAGTTGGTTTATGGTGGTGGCAATGTTGGGTTGATGGGTACGATTGCTGATAGCGTGCTAGAAAGTGGTGGTATGGCGACAGGTGTTATCCCTACCTTTTTAAAACAAAAAGAAGTCGCTCATCTGGGTCTGACCACACTGATTGAGACAGCAGATATGGCGACTCGCAAATGCAAGATGATTGAGCTTGCTGATGGATTTATTGCGATGGCTGGTGGCATTGGTACGCTAGAAGAGCTGTATGAAGTACTGTCTTTGCTACAATTAAAACAGCACGCCAAGCCAGTTGGCATACTAAATACAAATGGATTTTTTGACCCGCTGTTAAATACTTTGCAAAAATGTGCTGATGAAGGGTTCATGCCACAACAGAGCATGGCACTGCTTTGTATCTCTGATGACCCAATTGAACTACTCAATAAGATGGCAAAGTTTAAATTTTATGATTCACCAAAATGGGTGCAACCAAGCTGGCTAGATAAAAAGGCCATACCAACTTGGTAGTGGGCTGTCAAAAACACGATTTTGGATAAAAGTCATCAGGTTTTTAGATGAATTGGCAAAAAATATACAAAAAACACTTGCAATAAAATAAAACGAATGTACACTATATCCATCTGCTTTATGCGTGTGTTTTGTCTGATTATTGGCAATTTATTCAAAATTAAATGATTTCACCTTGAGTTTTTGACTAGGTGTTTTTGAAAAAATTTGTTACAATAAACAGATATTATTTATTCTATTTTAACTGTAATTAAAAAGGTGATGGCTATGGACATCAAAAAGATTCGTGAGCTTATTGATTTAATGGAAGAAAAAGATTTGGTCAATCTTGAGTATGGTCATGATGACAATTATGTCAATTTAACGCGTAATGTAGCTGTTCAGACCATCGCCGCTAGCCCTGTGGTCGCTCCTGCCACCACAGCAGTATCTGCCACTCCAAAAGCCCCAAGCGGCAAAGTTGAGACCTCGCCAATGGTGGGTGTATTCTACTCTGCACCAAGCCCAAATGACCCACCGTTCGTTAAAGTTGGTCAAAAAGTACAAGCAGGCGATCAGCTTGGCATCATTGAAGCAATGAAAATCATGAATCCGCTAGAAGCCACCCAAAGCGGTATCATCGAAGACATCTTGGTCAATAATGCTGATGTGGTGCAATTTGGTCAGCCTGTTATTCGCTATAAAGCGTAGGTGAGCGATGATTAAAAAATTATTGATTGCAAACCGTGGCGAGATTGCCCTGCGTATCGTGCGTGCGTGTAAGCAGCTTGGCATCTCAACTGTCGGCGTATATTCTACCGCTGATAAGGATTTGATGCACTTGCGTTTCGTTGATGAGGCGGTCTGTATTGGTAATGCTCCATCATCACAAAGCTACCTAGACATGAACGCCCTACTCTCTGCAGCTGAGGTTACAGGTGCTGACGCCATTCATCCTGGCTATGGGTTTTTATCCGAGAACGCTGAATTTGCTGAAAAAGTTGAAGAAGCAGGCTTAACCTTTGTAGGTCCTCATGCTGACCACATCCGCCTAATGGGCAATAAAGTTTCCGCCATCAATGCCATGAAAAAAGCAGGTGTACCAACAGTACCAGGCTCTGTTGGGGCGATTACTCTGCACAATGCCGAAGAACAAGCCAAAAACATCGGTTTTCCACTCATTGTCAAAGCAGCAGCTGGCGGTGGCGGTCGTGGTATGCGTGTGGTAGAAAGGTTTGAGGAACTCATCAACCAAGTGCAAGCTGCCAAAGCCGAAGCGGAAAGTGCTTTTGGTGATGACACGGTGTACATGGAGAGATTCTTAAAAAACCCACGCCATGTTGAGGTGCAGGTTTTGGGGGACGGCAATGGCAATGCCTTACATCTGTTTGATCGTGATTGTTCATTGCAACGCCGTCATCAAAAAGTTCTAGAAGAAGCCCCTGCCCCAGACATTCCTAACGACATTAGGCAACCCATTTTAGATGCGTGTGTGCGTGCTTGCGAACAAATTAAGTATCGTGGTGCAGGCACTTTTGAATTCTTATATGAAGATGACCAGTTTTTCTTTATTGAGATGAACACTCGTGTGCAAGTAGAGCATCCTGTTACTGAGATGATTACAGGTATTGACATTGTGGTTGAGCAGTTAAAAATCGCTGCAGGTTATGGTTTGTCTTATCATCAAGATGAAATTACCATTCGTGGGCACGCCATTGAATGCCGTATCAATGCAGAAGACCCATCAACTTTCATGCCCTGCCCTGGTAAGATAGAAAATCTCTTTACCCCAAGTGGTTCAGGCGTGCGTTTTGATTCGCATTTATATCAAGGATATAATATTCCAAGTTATTATGATTCTTTGATTGGTAAGCTCATCTGCCATGCTCAGACACGAAGTCAAGCCATCGCTAAGACATTGCACGCATTAGATGAGCTAATCATTGAAGGCATCAAGACAAATGTACCTTTACATCGTGATGTGATTTTGCAAGATGAAGCATTCGTCAATGAAGCACAAAATATCCATTATCTAGAAAATCATCTACTTGCTCCAAAACAAACCAAGTGATTCAAAGTTTCTAGAATATTAAACAAAGAACCATAAAAAAAGGGTGAATATCCACCCTTTTTTTATGGTTCTTTGTTTGTTGTTTTGGATTTATTCTCTATAGCTTGCACCCTTAATGACAACATTACCTTAGTACAAACAAATCGCCACAGACGGCAACGGCGTTTGATAGCAAGCTGTTTTTGACTTGTGGCATGACGCAAGCGATGGGTTTGCAATTTAGCAGGACGCAACTTGCGTCTGACTCTAAGTCGTTTTGTCATATTACGGCGTTGCATTTTCTGTATCATCTGTTTGTGTTGGAGTCTCAATCCAGCCATTATGCATGATGGGTAGATAAGGGTTGTTGCTTGTAAAGTTTTCAACAAATTCATTGGCATAGGCAAGCACATCAATGCTATTGGCAGTGTTTGGGGTGCGTGCATGATTTGGCAGGCGGTCAAAGTTGTATTTAACCCCTGACTCTATGAGCGTCAATGTGTCAATAAAGATGGGCTTATCACTCATCGAAGCTTTAGTGAGCTGTTGAATTTGATTAACCAGTCCAAACTGTTTGCGGTTGTGTATCCAACTGATTTTGCCATTGTCAATACCATAGTGCCACACCGGTGGCTCTTTGGTGTAGTCATCTTGATTGGGTAGCTTGACATGATAGTAATGATTGATTTGAGATTTTAAGATATTGACAATCAATGTGACAAATTTTTGGCTATTAATTTTTTTTGTTTGAATCTCTTGCGATGACTCTTGTGCCTGCTGAGTTTGCGTACTGATATTAACATGGCTCTCACCATCAATGATTTCATATTCATGATCACCTGCATGATTGTCAAGCTGTGGGTATTTGGCGATCAGCTCATTATATAAAGTATCAGCAAAAACATAGCGACTGTACGCCAACCCTTTGTTATCAGGAGCATTTTGAATGATGGTTTTGCTGTTTTTGATGAGATTTTTGGTATGATCATCTAAATTTTTAGTAAAATTCGGTAAATCAAGCACAGTTTGGGCGTTCACTTGTCTCATCTGCGTCGCATCAAGTGCCAAATAACTTTCTTTGGTTGCCTTTAAATAAGATTTAATAAAATCTTGAGTAAAGGTCTTGGGGAGACTACCATCATTTAACGGAATGGCAAGCCACTTATCTTTCCACTGATCACCAAGCTGTTTATCTAATGCTAGGCTTTGAATTAAGGCGATATTATCCGCCCATAGATAAACCACACCGTTCTTTATGTCAATATAAATCGGCTGACTAACGGCAAGGGTAAGATTTTTAGCGTCATAACGAGCTTCTGGAATGGCGGTGATGACCCCAGATAAGGGCTGATAGTTGCCTGTAATGGTAATCTTGGTAGGCTTGATTAGGTACTCATTAAGCAGTTGGGATTTTTTAATGGCTAAAGGGTCTGGTTCGCTAGCAATAACCACCCCAGTCAGCATTTCTTGCTGACCCATGGCGTGTTCTTGTACTTCTGCGATGAATTTTTGTTCAAGTTCTGATGTTTCAAGTGATTGATTTTGTTTATAAAAATTTTCAAAATCAAAACGCTGATAGTGATTGACGCTCATATTGTCATTAAGACAAGACAAATAGGCTTCTTTGATGACATTACCATCATTTGCGATGCGTAACTCATCATCTTTGGCAGATTTTAGTAACGCAATATAGGCGGTATCATGTTGCCGCTGACAAATTTCAATGGCATCTGCCTTTCCCATATCATCATGCGGTAGTGATACGCTAATTGTGGTTTGGTAGCCAAACGATGATCGTAGCTGTGATTGCACCGCATCAGATAGGATTTGTTTGGGATTATTCATGCTTTGGGTGCTATGCGTCTTTTGTTGGGTCGTCGTAGCACAGCCTGTCAATGCCATGCTAAGCATCAGAACCAACGAGCCTAGTTTTGCTGATTGAAATGAGTGGTTGTTTTTCATGACTTATCCTTGATGTTTTATAATATTAACCATGCTATTTTTTATTTGTCAAATTGATCCATCGCTTCTTGAGACATCTCTTCTACAACGCCATAATCACCATCTTGAGTGTATTCATATGATTGGCGTGCTTGTTTGGCCTGTTTTTGTAATTTAGCGTCTTCAATCGTATCAATAAGCCACTTTGTGCCATCAAACTCTTTGTTGGTATTAAAACTATTGACAAGTTTATCATTTAGCGGATGTGCAAATGGCTTGCTAGAAAATCGTGTCTGATGAATGGATTTTGTGCGTACATTTTCCAAAGACTCATTGAGCGACTCAATAACCTGCGTACCAACAATCTTACCTTGATGGTCTAGATAAAAATAATTCGTTTGAGTCAAATTCATTGACAAGACGCTCTCGATGAGCTGCATTAAGTTGCCCAAATCTTGGCTATGATAGCCATCATTGATGAGTGCCAAATCATCAATCGCCTGCTTAATTTTAGCTGATTTACCATCAGTGTAGTCGGCAGTATTGGCATCTACATGGGCTTTTAGGGCTTTACTGATATGCTTAATGACAACACCTGTAGCATTGCCCAAATCATGCAGATCAAAATGCACCTTAATGGCAGAAGTTGCCCCTATTTTTTTGGCAAATTTGTCATTTGAGATATCAACAGCCGTGAAGTTTTCATCATCTAACTCTTTGATGGTATCAAGTATGCCTTGATTGATGGCATCAAAAATGACAGGCATGGGTAACTGCTTATGTAAATCATTGGGCAGTGCAAAAGTCATCTCCCGCTCTGGCAACTCGCTAAGCGATGGCATATGCTTTGATGCCCTAGTAGCAATGATTGGCAGTATGGCAGACACATCAGCCTTTAGTTTAGATTGATTAAAATCAAGCTGTATGGGCAACTGAATGGAGTATTCCATCGTTGGCGAATAAAAATCCATTGAGCCTACCGTTGTGATTTGGCGTGCTTGTGGTTGATGATGACTAAGTACGGTAACGACATTTCGGTCATAAACATAAAGGTTTTTTGCTGATATTTGCCCGTCAGTCTGTTTATTATTATCCAAAAACATACTCAAAAACCCTGCAAGCATGGGCGGAAGGTTACCTAACGCATAATTTTTGGATGACAGGACAGGTTGGTCTGCCAAGCCTTCTTGTTTCATGCGTTTGTAATCATCAAACGCCGTCTTGATTTGAGTGAGTGGACTGCGTTCTGTATTGGATTCTGGATGATGGTATTGCTCGGCACTATGTCTAATGGCGTCATGCAATGTTGTCATCTGTGATGGCTGATACTCATCATATCTGTCATGCAAGGCAACATCTAGACAGTTAATGTTGTCAATGTATGCCTGTGCGAATGCTTCTGCGTCATTATGATGACCCTTTCCTGAATTCAGTAACGACTGTATGGTGCGGTATTTATTCAGATGGCACTGTTTTTCTTGCACCAAAAAATCCAAATCGTCTTTTGTTATTGACTGCATGATATAAAAGCTGGGCGATAGATTGGCATTTAATGTAATCACTTCGCTACAATCATGATAATTTTTATAGACCAAATCATAATAATCATATTGCTCATCAGCATAGGATTGGATTTGACGGTTTGGTGATAAAGCCTGTCTAATGGTGGTGTTGTACATCATTGCACAGCTTTTGGCATATGCCAAGTCTTCAGCAATATAGCCACCTTTGCCATACAACGGCTGACTTTGGGTGTCAAAATCTTTGATGGCGACATCCAACTGTTCGAGCAGTTGTTTTACTTCGGCGTTATTGGTGGTAATCGTAGGGTCTTTTTCAATCAAGTCATCAAGCGACAAGGAGATATCAGCAACATCTTCTTGTAGCTGATAAGCCAAGCTCTGCACAAAAGCACCTTGCTCAATAAGTGCACGACTAACATCATCAGCGTCATGACTTTGGGTGGTAATGCCTTCAGGAACTCTCCCCAATACCTCATCATCATAACGCAAACCACCCAATACTTCCTCTGTCAAGTAGTCATCATACGAGCGATATGCAGGCTGGTATTTATTTTGATTTTGGTATGTGTAGGTCTTTAGAATGCTAGCTATTAGTGTATCAGCACCATGATTGACACTGTCTTTACCAACCATAGGCATGGCTCTAGAATGAATGGTAGATAAGGCGAAACGCTCTGATTGTAGGTGGTTTTTTAGGGCATTGGTTAGCTTATTTTTACTGATGGTGGCAGGCGATTGCTCATCGCTGAATAACTCTAAAGCATTTCCATGCATCTGACCGTATGCCCAATTGGTCTTAGCTAAGCTACTAGGCTGAGTGCTAGGCGTGCTTTGGCAAGCACTTAACATCAATGCACCAATCAAGACAACACCTAGCTTCAAGGTGGGCTTGGTTGATTTTTTCATGATTATTTCCTTATTTTATAAACTAATGAATTTTATTATACTAAAAAGCTCTCTTGGTATCAGAGATATTTTATATCTTTGTGAAAAATAGCCCCATCATCACAAAATCACCACAAAACCAATCGCCTATTTGCCTTAAAAATAGGATAACCACATCAATCCAATGATTTTACTAAATTATTTACCAAAATAATCCAACAAAACCTCAAGGCACTTTTTGGCTTTGGCGGGCAACTGTTCTTTGGAGATGGATACTGCACTTAAAGTTAGTGATGGTAGTGAGTATTCAGTCAACACAGGAGCAAGTCTACCAGATAGAATAAATGGCTTGGCATCAAGCTCGCTTGCCTTGACAATGCCATAGCCTGATGCGGCAAGTTCTAGAGCAACGGTTTGGTCGTTGCTGATGAGGCGTGATGATACTTTGATGCTAAATTTATCATGAGCTTTTTGAAACTCTAGGTTATCATAGAGTCTTTCATCATTGGTAATAAAAGCGTGTGTGGATAGGTCTTTTGGTACACTGATGGCTGAATGCTTGTCTAGATAACTTGGCGAAGCAAGTAGTAGCTGTTTTAGTTTGGTCAAGCTAACACCTTGAGGACTTTCTTCTAGCAATAACGCAAAATCAATGCGGTCTTCTATCATATCAAGATTATTGCCACGACAAATGATATTGAGTGCTAGATTTTCATGTGTTTTTAGCCATGAGTTTAGTGCAGGAATGAGGTAATTGCTGGCGATGACAGGCGAGGTAGCAATACGCAAATTGCCTGAGATTTCATCTTTTAATTGTAGGACATTTTCTTTGCCCTGCTCGGCAGCTTTCATCATCTGCAAGGCGGCATGATACAGGCTTTCACCTGCCTCGCTTAGACTCAGCTTGCGAGTAGAGCGATGCATGAGCGTTACGCCCAAGTCCGTCTCAAGCGTACGAATCTGCTGACTGACCGCACTGGTGGTAATGCCCAATTCCTTGGCAGCACTGCTAAATGACCCATGACGAGCCACGCTAGCAAAAATCGCCATACTACGCAAATTATCTAACATAAACACCTTTTTGTTATTGATATTGGTTGAAACAAGACGCCCTTTTTGTTGCCAAATCTCTACATCTGTTATTTAGTAGAATGATCCAAAGTGAGCTTGGTGCTTACGATGATGGGGTTTTTGTCATTTTGAATGAAGCCAAGTTGCCACAGTTGCTGCACAACAGGACTTTGGATAATTTGGTTTTGGGCATCAATGAGTACATCTGCTGCACGCTCTTGTTGTAAAACATATGGCGTGCTATGTTTGTCATTATCCGTCAACGAAGGCAGTTCATCGCTAAGTTTTATATCTGGAAAATGACGAGCGATTTTCTCTTTAGCAGAAGCAAAGCTGGTATCAACTTGTGCGTTATTACTTTGTACATATAATGTACTGACATTGTCAATACTCCCCATCATTCGGCTATGATGTAATAACGCCAACTCATCATTATCAAAAATGCCCTCTTGGCGTGCTAAAAATAACCAATAATCCCACTTTTGTGCATCCCATTCACCCGTCAGCTCAGCTTTTGGTGCGTGTAATTTTTGAATCAAGCTGGCTTTATTGGTCAGCTCTATTGGCTCATTTGTATGATTGGCTAGTACATCAGATGGTAAGCTATCTTGATGGGCGTGCTTGGTATCCGCAGTACTTTGCAAGTCTGTATCCAAGATTGAGTCATCATTGGTTAAAATATCATCTGTTAGGCTTTGAACCCCTTGAATCTCTTTAGGTTGCAAATCTAGTTCTTGGCAAGCCATCCCATCATTATCATTTGATGGGTAATGACTCATCTGTGGCTCTATGCTTACCTTTTGTGTATGCGTTACATCAACACCATCAGACAGCTCTTCGGTGGCGTGGCTGTCTATGGCATGATTGTTGATATTATCATTCGTATTGCCATCTGTATGGTTATCGGCTTGTTCGGCTACATCAGCGGTTGTATCAGCCACATTGATTTCGTTGGTGGTGGTTTGATTGGAAAAGGTTTGGTAGGTGTGTAGTGGACGAAACGCCAGAAGTCTTAAAATCCCCATTTCAAGTGCCTGCATTGGCGTGCTAGCAAGGCGGACTGATTCACGAGTTTTGATGGCAATCTCATAATACAGTTGCAGAGTATCGGCAGAGATTTTTTGGGATAGGTTTAAAAATGCTTGTCTTTGCTCTTGATTTTTATCCATCTGTAATGGCAAAAATTGTATCAAGGCAAGCTCATGCAGTCCATCAATGATGGCATCAAGTACTGCCACTGCATCAACCATCTGCTCACGCAAACGAGTGATATGCTGTGCAACCTGTTGGCGTCTGTCGGTATAAATATCGTCAATCAGCGATATCACATCAAGCCCATCAACAAGCCCTAGCATTTGTGCGACTGTATCAGCATTGAGACGACCGCCACCAAAGGCAATGGCTTGGTCAGTTAAGGATAATGCATCACGCACCGAGCCTTTAGCGGAGCTAGCCAGTTGCCAAACGGCATTCTCATCAAAGTCAATGCGTTCAGTATTTAAGATGCCACTTAGATGCTCATGTAGCAATGCTTGAGACATCGGACGCAACACAAATTGTAGGCAGCGGGATACGATGGTGATGGGTAGTTTTTGGGGGTCGGTCGTTGCTAGGATAAACTTAACATGTTCAGGTGGCTCTTCTAATGTCTTTAATAGTGCATTAAAAGAGTGCGTTGAAAGCATATGCACTTCATCAATCAGATAGACCTTATAGCGTCCTTGAGTGGGTGCGTAAGGCACATTTTCAAGCAGGTCTCTGGTGTCTTCAACTTTGGTTCGGCTAGCGGCATCAATTTCTATTAGGTCAATAAATCGCCCATTATCCACGCTCACACAAGTATCACACACCCCGCAAGGCTGACTTGTGATACCTGTTTCGCAATTGAGACATTTTGCCAAAATCCTAGCGATGGTTGTCTTACCCACCCCACGAGTGCCTGTAAACAGATAAGCATGATGCAACCGACCTGTATCAATGGCATTGGTTAGGGCATGCGTGATGTGCGTCTGCCCTATCATTTGAGCAAAGTTTTTTGGACGGTATTTTCTTGCTAAGACTTGATATTGCTCGCTCATACGATTCTCGTGTGCAGATGACACCACAACTAAAAGACGCCAAGTGATGCATAGCTAGTATAACAGCTAATATTTAGGCTGTCTTGTGGCATATGCCTTATTTAGATAAAATGTAAACCGATTCCAAAGTAAGTCAATCGATCAGCTCTCTTGTTTATGTCTCATGTGCGGAAACAAAATGACATCACGAATACTCGGAGCGTTGGCAAAAATCATCACAAGGCGGTCAATACCAATGCCTTCACCGGCTGTTGGCGGTAAGCCATATTCTAAGGCTTCAATGAAATCGGCGTCATAGTGCATTGCTTCATCATCGCCTGCATCTTTTTCGGCGACTTGGGCACGAAAGCGTTCGGCTTGATCAATAGGGTCGTTTAACTCTGAAAAACCATTTGCCAATTCTCGTCCGCCAATAAAAAACTCAAAACGGTCAGTAATGTGTGGATCATCATCATTACGGCGAGCTAATGGCGAAGTTTCTGCTGGGTATTCGGTAATGAAAGTCGGCTGTCTTAGCTGTGTTTCTACCGTTTCTTCAAAGACGATTGTTTGAAGTTTACCCAGTCCAAAAGAGGGCTTAACCTCTTCTTTTAGCGTATTTTTTACAAAATCTGCCAAGAACTCACGGTCGTTGATATTTTCCAATGATAAGTTTGGGTTGTATTTTAAAATCGCCTCACTCATTGGGATTTTGGCAAATGGGGCTTTAAAGCTAAATACTTCATCGCCATAAGGAACATCGGTCGTACCTAGAATATCAGTTGCCAATTTTTCTAGCATATTTTCAGTCAATGCCATCAAATCTTTATAATCAGCATAGGCTTCATAAAATTCAATCATCGTAAATTCAGGGTTGTGGCGAGTGGATACGCCTTCATTTCTAAAATTACGATTAATCTCAAATACTCTCTCAAATCCACCAACAACCAAGCGTTTTAAATACAGCTCTGGAGCGATGCGTAGATATAAATCCATATCCAAAGCATTATGATGGGTAATAAACGGCTTGGCAGATGCACCACCAGGAATAATGTGCATCATTGGCGTTTCTACTTCCATATAACGTTCTTTGGTTAGATAATCACGAATGCCCGCCACGACTTTTGAACGAATTTCAAAAGTTTTGCGTGTCTCTTCATTGACCATGAGATCCAAATATCTTTGGCGATATTTGACTTCGGTGTCATTAAGTCCGTGAAATTTATCAGGCAAGGGGCGTAAAGATTTGGTCAGTAGCTCAAACTGCTCCAAATGAATGTACAAATCACCTTTACCAGAACGACCAATATAGCCACTCCCTGCAACAATATCGCCCAAATCAAGTGATTTGATTAAATCTAGTGTTTCGCCACCTAATCCTTTTCTATCCACATACAGCTGAATGCGTCCTGTCATGTCTTGAATGACAATGAACGACCCACGATTCAGCATGACTCGCCCTGCGACTTTGGCATAGACCTTTTCGCCATCTTCAATGGCTTGTTTATCTACGCCTTCAAATTGAGTCTGTAAATCCTGAGCATAGTCTTTACGCTTAAAGGTATTTGGATAAGCGGTTTTACCAACTTCCTTAGCTTTATTTTCTAGTACTTGTAATTTGGCGAGTCGCCCTGCAATTAAATCATTTTCGCTGATTGGTTGTTCAGGGGTTTGAGATTGGTTTGACATAATTAAAACCTTTATAAAAGTACCTATTATTTGATGATAAAATCATAAGGATATATTAAGATTTTTCATCAGTGGTTAAATAAAATAAGATTAAAAATTTGTGTTTTTACAGCACGCAAAAGTTTATCACAGTTTTTTTAAACATTGGTTGTTTTGCTATTATCTATTACTATAAAAGCAAACACCTTAGCAAGTACATTATGCAACTTAGAGTACCGCTTACCATTTATCATGGTTTGGATACGATATCTGTTACCTACTTTGATTGGTTTTGGGATTTTTCTGACAGTCATGTTTGGGATAGTTTTTGCATCAACGACTAAGAATCATCACCCCAAATAAACTACCCTGATACACTCGCCATCAAATCTGCTTGATGTTCTCTTAGCAAGCTATCAAGCAATTCACCCAAATCCCCTTCCATGATGGCATCTAGCTTGTAGAGGGTGAGATTAATGCGATGATCCGTGATTCGCCCTTGTGGGAAGTTATAAGTACGAATGCGTTCACTTCTATCGCCAGAGCCGACTAGGTTTCGTCTCATGTCGCTGGTTTGGTCAATTTGAGCCTGAACTTTGGCTTGTTGGATTTTCGCAATGAGCATTTTCATCGCTTTGTCTTTATTGGCATGCTGTGAGCGTTCTTGTTGGCATTCTGCCACCACACCTGTGGGAATGTGAGTAATACGCACCGCAGAGTCTGTGGTATTGACATGCTGACCACCTGCACCACTTGAACGATAAGTATCAATGCGTAAATCGGCAGGATTGATCTCAACCATATCATCAATCTCTACCTCAGGCATTACCGCTACGGTACACGCTGAAGTATGTACTCGCCCTTGAGATTCGGTCTCTGGAACTCGCTGAACACGATGTGCCCCAGACTCAAACTTAAGCCGTCCATACACGCCTGCACCCGACACACGACTGATGATTTCTTTATAACCACCGTGTTCACCTTCATTGGCGGATAACACTTCCACTTGCCAGCCTTGTGATTGAGCGTATTTTTGATACATACGAAATAAATCGCCCGAAAATATGGCCGCCTCGTCCCCACCTGTGCCTGCACGAATCTCCAAAAATGCCGTTGCCTTGTCATTAGGGTCTTTGGGCAACATTGCTACATTTAAAATTTCGGTAAGCTCGTCAATTTTAGCTCTGGCGGTGGTAATTTCCTCTTGGGCAAGCTCTTTCATATCAGGGTCAGCAAGCATTTCTTGAGCGGTCTGGAGATCGCTTTCACACTGGATAAAAGATTGCCAAAGTGCCACAAGCTCGGACAGGTCGCTATGCTCCACCGATAAAGCACGAAACTTCTTGTTATCAGAAATGGTATCAGGGTCGGATAAAAGTGCCGTAACCTCTTCAAATCTATCCGACATTTGATCTAGGCGTTGGCGTAGGGATTCTTTCATATTTTTATCAATGATTAATGTCTAAAAACTGTTTATTTTGCCATAATTTAGGGATTATTGCCAATGATTTTAGCACCTAACCAACCAAACGCCACTTTCTATATGATGTGTATAGGGGAATTGATCAAATAAAGCAAGGCGTTTGATTTGATGGGTTTGGGTTAAAAATTGCAAATTATCAAATAAAGTATCAGGATTGCACGAGATATAAATAATGTTGTCAAATTCCGCCAAAATCTTTAAGGTATCATCATCAACCCCTGCTCTTGGCGGATCTACAAATACTGTATTAAAATCATAATCTTTAATATCAATGCCACTTTCACTTAACCGACGAAATTCTCTTTGACCTGTGCATGCCTCACTAAACTCTTCTGCTGACAATCTGGCGATAGCAATATTATCAATATTGTTATGTTTAATTGCCCATTTGGCGGCATTGACCGAAGATTTTGCCAATTCAGTGGCAAGCACTCTATTAAAGTATTTGGATAAAGGCAAAGTAAAATTACCATTGCCACAATATAATTCCAATAAGTCCTTGTTGCCGTCAATACACTCTGCCACATCACAAGCAAAGTTTAGCATATCACGACAGACATAAGCGTTAGGCTGACTAAACCCCCCTTCTATTTGACGATAAAAAAAGTCAGTATCATTTTCCTTGATTTTAACCGTCATTTTTTCGGTAACAAATTCATCAGACAATACAATCTTTTGTCCACGACTTCTACCGATGAGTTTAATGTTTAATTCATCTGCCAGCGTATTTGCCAATGCCTGCCAATTTTCATCTAATTTTTTATGATAAATTAAAGTAACAAGCATTTCACCGCTTAAGGTATTTAAGAAATGAACCTCAAACAAGCGTTGACTAAGAGATTGGTTTTGCTTTAATTTTTCTAATAACACAGGCATGAGTGCGTTAATATCAGCACTTGCAATGGCAAAATCATTGATACGCACGACAGTTTTTGTGCCATTTTCTTGTCTATCAAACATGGCATAAAACAGGTCATCTTCATCATGCCAAATACGAAATTCTGCCCGAAAGCGAAAATGACTGATAGGCGATGGATAAACCTGCAAAACAGGTGGATTAAAAGTGCTAAACTGCTGTTCAATACGCTGAATTTTGGCAGATAGCTGGGCTTGATAGTCGTCTTGTTGGTGTTTTGTCATTGCTATATGGCTTGTTTTTGAATAACTAAGCATTATAACAGATGATAGCTGATATGCCAAAACATTCTGGTTTAAGTCGTGGGTATCCTTTGTATACTGATTACACCCCTAAAAATGGGCAGTATGATGAGGTGTGAAGACACTGACGAATAATACACCCCAACAGCTGTAAGCGATTGGGGTGTATTATTCGTAGTGAGCTGTTTTAGACAAGCTATCTTAAAAGTGGTGGGTTAGATTTTTTTAACAATGACCGAACCGATGGAATAGCCTGCCCCAAACGAGCAAATGACACCCAAATCACCAGAACTTACACCATCTTGATGTTCATGAAAGGCAATCATTGGGCTTGCTGAACTGGTGTTGCCATATTCGGTGATGGCAATTGGTGCAATGTTTTTGTCAGCATCTTTACCCATCACAGTGCGTAAAATCAAATCAATCATGTTAATATTGGCTTGATGTAGCCATAGGCGTTTGACCTGCTCACTTGCAATCTGGTTTTCCGCCAAATGCGTACTGATGATTTCAGAGACCTTTGGGCAGACTTCACGGAACACTTTGCGTCCTTCTTGCAAAAACAACTTGTCCGTTACAGGCTCTTTAATATCGTGATGCATCTCTTCCCCAGATGCCAAGTACTCACTTCTATCCATAAAGCCATATTCATTCTTGATGTTGGTAGAGAACTGCGTAAACAGCTTGCAATCTAGGATTTCATAGCCTTTTGGTGTATCACTTTGTTCAATGATGGTCGCTGCTGCGATATCGCCAAAAATAAAGTGGCTATCACGATTACGCCAGTTAAGGTGAGCGGAAGTAATCTCAACATTGACCACTGCCACACGCTTAGCCAAGCCTGCTTTAATCATGCCAGTAGCTTGGGCAATGCCAAAGGTCGCTGCACTGCACGCCACATTGGTATCAAAAGCAAAACCTCCAGTCATGCCAACAGCATTTTGGATTTCAATGGCGATGGCAGGATAGACACGCTGAAAGTTTGAACAAGCACAGATAATACCGTCCAAATCCTCTGCTTTAAGCCCTGCATTATCTAAAGCCTGCTTTAACGCATCCACCCCCATCTCTGCCATGATAGACAGCTCCTCACCCAACTTTCTAGCAGGGAAAATTGGTGCCATGATGTTTGGGTCTAAGATGCCTTTTTTGTCAATGACATAGCGGGATTTGATGCCAGAAGCCTTTTCAATGAACTCGGCAGATGAATGCTGTAAAGCGGTCTTGTCGCCTGCTTCAATGGCGGTGGCATTATCACGGTTGTAGTTATCTACATAGGCGTTAAATGCTGACACCAACTCTTCATTGGTGATTTTATCTTTTGGTTTATGTAGTCCTGTGGCGGTTAAATAAATTGCCATAGATTATCCTTATTTACACGATTTGTTAATCAGTCGTACTTATGACTTATGATGATTTAGTTTACCATAAAAAATGTAACCAGTTGTAAAATTTTATCACAACTTTTCAAAAATTAGTGAACATTTTTTCACCCATGATGTATTTGATGTATTTTTTGCCCTGCTACTTTGTATTTAGACTGACCCATAGTTTTTCTAGGCGTTTTTCTGAAATGGCAAACTTAGTTTTCATGGGTTGGGCAAATAGATTGATGCGATACTCTTCTACCGCCCAACGATAGTCGCTTACCTTGGGGTCGTGTACTCGATTGGCAAGGCGTTCCATGTGTACATCAAGCAGATACACCCCATCAAGGTCGGCATCTAGGTTGTGTACCAATCTATCTAGGCGAATATTAAGTGCTTGTAAGTAGCGGGGGTATTCTCGCCAATGATCCACATCGGTACGATAGATAAAATCAGACAAACTCAAATCATCTAGCTGATCCTCGATATCTTCAATACTCTCACCAAAAATCTCACGATCAAGCATGAGTAGCTTGCCTCGAGCACTCTGCCAACTGATGTAGATGTCTTTTAAGGTCTTTAAAGTGGACTGCCCTGTTAATAAAAACTCTGTTAGTAATTTGTCTTTAGTTAAATCAAATTCTGTCTTGTTAAAAGGCAAATGTTCTGACAGCCACGCAGTCTCATCATCAATGAGTGCGTCAATATGCTCACGGACACTTTGGCTATCATCCATAAAGGCAGGAGCATGGTCATGAAGGCATGCTTGCAAGGTTGCATCAACGACCAAAGTTTTTAGCTTCTCAAGGTCGCCAAGCGGTGCAAATGACAGCTTAAATGCTTTATCAATCTGTCCTGTGAGTTGTTTTTGTTTGGCACCTAGTTTGGCTTTAATAAGCGATAGCACGCCTGCTTGATGCGTATTGAGCGCTGACTTTAACTCAGTAAACTGGGCGATGGATACCGCCACGCCTGTTTTATCGGCTTTTAGTGCTGAAAATTCTTGCATGACCACGCCAGCACTGTGCTTATTTCTCACAAAATTAAAATGCTCAGGAAAATCATGATGCAACCCTTCTTCCACCATCACTTCTTGGCGAATGGTTGTGGTATGGCGTGCTTTTAATCGTGCCAAATCTCGGCTTTTTTCAATGACATGGTTTTTGTCATCAACCACACAGATGAGCGGTCGTAGGTAATTATCCACTTTACTAGGATCAAAGTCGGCAGGCACAACACGCACGCCCAGTCTTAGCAGGTTTTGACAAATCTGGTCAAGAAGTCCTGTTCTGCCATCAGCGTTTAACTGGTCAAAAATCTTATCCGTAGTATCAGGAATGGGAACGATTTGACGGCGTAGCTCTTTGGGTAAGGTCTTTAACAGCTGTAGTACCAACTCATATCGCCACCCTGCAATCCCCCAAAGCAGTGCAACTGAATCAATCTGGGATAGTGCCTTAATGGGTACTCGCACCGTTACGCCATCATCATCGGAGTTTGGGTCAAATACATAAGACAATGGTAGCTTGATTGTGCCCATTTGCCATGTTTCTGGAAAATCCTGATTGGTATCAATGCTTTGAGTGAGAACATCGTCATCACCAAAGAATAGATAGTTTGGGTCGTCATTGGCTTTTTCATGATAAAATTCTTCAAAAGCCTTGCGACTGGCGATGTGTTTTGGGATTTTTTCATCATAAAATTGATAAAGCCTTTCTTCATCAACCAATAAATCTCGACGACGCAACTTATCCTCAATGCGTTCAACATCTTTGATTTTAGCGGTATTGTGGCTAAGAAATTTGGCATTAAAACCGTAATTATCCCCCACAAGTGCATCACGAATGAAAATCTCTCGTGCATGCTCGATATCTACAGGCTCATAATTGGTCAGCTCTTTGGCAACAATAACAAGCCCGAAAAGACTGATTTGCATATAAGCACGCACTCGCCCTACTTTTTTTGACCAATGTGGCTCAAAATAATGATATTTTAACAAACCGTCTGCCGCCACCACGATCCATTCAGGTTCAATCTTGGCATTGCATCGCATATAGACCTGAGAAGTTTCCACCACCTCAAACGCCATAAGCCAGTCCACACCTTTTTTGTGCAAAGTGGAAGCTGGAAATATGCGTGCTTTTTGGCTACGAGCCATGAGATACTCTCCCATGACATCAGTTTTGTGTGCCACAAAAGACAATAAGGCGGTTAATAAAGCTCGATGAATATTGGAGTAATCTAGGGCGGTTTGGTCAGGTATGCCTTGCTTACTGATGCCTTTTAGGGCGGATAGACTGGCTTGTTTGGATTTTTTGTGCTTTTTATTTTTATCCAAAGATAGTCTAACGCCTTTTTTGGTGTCAATCTTGGTTATGCTGTCGTTACCACTAGCCTTCAGCTCGGCTTGTGCCGGCTTAATTTCAAAGCCCAATTCTGCCATCATAGATGACAACTGTTCATGCGTCTTTTGCCATTCACGGATACGAGTAAAGCTAAGATAATGTTTTTTGGCAAAATTACGGCGTGCATTGGTGCTTAGTAACTGATGGTCATTGGTCTCATGCAGTCCAAACAATGCCTGATAAAGCTCTAAATAAAACAAAAAATCTGAATGTTCACGGCGGAACAAGGCGTGCTTTTGGTCGGCTTGCGATTGTTTGTTAATCGGTCTTTCACGCACATCTTGTACCGCAAGTGCAGAGACAATGATGAGCATATCCGCCAAACAATCAAAATGATTGCCAGCAATGAGCATTCTAGCAAGTCTTGGATCGATGGGCATTTTTGCCATAATTTGACCTATCTTGGTCAGCTTGGTCGGTGTGGACTTGCGTTTTTTGATGGCGGTTTTTGTGGGGATATCAGTAATTGCCCCAAGCTCAAGGAGTAGTTTTTTGCCGTCATTGACAAGGCGAAAATCAGGCGGTGTAATAAAATCAAACTCTGCCACATCACCTAGATTTAACTGAGTCATCTGCAAAATCACACTGGCCAAATTAGTACGCAAAATCTCAGGCTCAGTAAATTCTAAACGAGCATAAAAATCCTCTTCAGAATACAGACGAATACACACGCCATGACCAATACGACCGCATCGTCCTGCTCTTTGGTTGGCAGCAGCCTGACTGACGGCCTCAATGGGCAGTCTTTGAATACGAGAACGATAATTATAGCGGCTGATGCGTGCAAAACCCAAATCAATCACATAACGAATATTAGGGACAGTAAGAGCAGTCTCAGCGACATTGGTGGCGATGATGATGCGTCGCCCTTTGCCTGTGTGGTGAAAGATTCTTTGCTGTTCAGCAAAACTTTGGCGAGCAAATAGCGGTAAAATCTCGGTATGTGGCGGTGCATGAGTGGTCAAAATTTCACCAAGCTCACGAATCTGTGCTTCAGTACTGGCAAAGATTAGTATATCGGCTTGGTGAGGATGCCCTTTTTTGGCAGCATCGTCAAAACACTCAGTAACCGCTGCTGTCAAAGCTCGAGGTAGGGCATCTTCTATCTCATCAAAGGCATCGTCATCATGACTTAGAACAATCTGGTCTGTCAAAGGACGATAGCGTATCTCCACAGGGTAGCTTCTGCCTTCTACACTAAATACAGGTGCAGGCTTACCCTCTTTGGCAAAGTAATTGGCAAACCGCTCAGTATCTAGCGTGGCAGAAGTGATGATGACTTTCAAATCTGGTCGTTTGGGGAGCAGACTCTTTAAATAACCCAAAATAAAATCAATATTAAGACTGCGTTCATGTGCTTCGTCAATGATGATGGTATCGTATCGAGTCAAAAATCTGTCCGAGCCAAGTTCAGCTAGCAAGATGCCATCTGTCATTAGCTTGACAATGCTGTGTTGACCACCCTCTTCGGTAAACCGCACTTTAAAACTCACGGTCTGCCCTAAAGGCTCGCCCAACTCCTCTGCAATGCGACTTGCCACCGAGCGAGCGGCTAGACGGCGTGGTTGTGTGTGTCCGATTTGCCCTGCGATACCACGACCGGCAAGCATGGCAAGTTTTGGCAACTGCGTGGTCTTGCCTGAGCCTGTCTCCCCTGCTACGATGATGACCTGATTGTCCTTGATGGCGTTAATGAGCATATCTGCTTCTTTGGTAACAGGCAGGTCATGATTTAAAAGTTCGTCCAAATTTTTGGGAATGGCGGATTGTCTTTTTAAAAAAGCAGCATGGGAACGGTTTAATATTTCGTCATATCTGGCTTGTTTGGCAGACTGATCATCGCCATGTGTGTTTTTGATTTCTTGGGCTAAACGATATAGATAATGACGGTCTTTGCTTAATATGGATGATGGATTCATAAGGTGTGATTGATGATGAACTGTTAATGAAATAGTGGCATCAAATACAGTGATGCTAAATGATGGCTATGTTTTATGTTGCTATATTAAATAATGGTGAATATAAAGTGGCAGTTTGGCTACTTAAAATGATTATTGTAATGCACTTTTATCTTGTGTGCAAACTTGTCTGGTAAGATTGGCAGGATTAGGTACAAGATGGCGTAAAATGACTAATAAAAAAATAGCATTTTTAAGACTGTTTTTTAAATGTAATAAAAAATGTAGTAAAAAATTATGCTAAGATATGTAAGCAGTATTTTTTATAATTGATATGAACATCTCCCAATCTTCAACCAGTCAAGCTCAACCCATCAGACCATTATGGGTGCTTGTCATCGTCTTGATGGTGGTGGTTGTGCATATGTTTGTGATTGTTGTTGTTTTATCCAATAAGAATGTTATTCGGTCAATAATGGATACTAAGCCAACCATTCGTGTGCTAGAAGCTCAAATCCTGTCCAATAACCAAGCCGTACAAATCAACCAACGCCATGCGACCTCCCATCAACAAAAAACCACTCATCATCATAAGGATGGGCAATCAAGACTTAGGTCATCACCGCCCAAGATGGCAAATACTTGGCAAAATCCGCAGAAGATAGATAATAAGATTGCCACCGAGCATGATGATATACACAAAGAGATGAATACTGCCACTTTTGATGATGCACAGCTTTTTGATGGCACTCAAGATGACACCGCCCAGCATAATCAGACAACCCACATCAATCAACTCCCAAGTGGTCAAGATGCCAAACAAGCCTCCATACAAGCAACCGCACGCATGATACAGGCATGGGAGCGATATGCTAACATTGGCGATCAACAAATCAAACTGACCATATATCTTGATGAAGCGGGTAATGTTACCCAAGTTAAGGTGGTGGGCGACGACCAAGCGTTGGCTTCTAATGCGATTGCCGCCATTTATGATGCTACCCCGTTTAGTGAAGTTGCAGGGCTGACCAAGACAATGACGGTGATATTAGGGGCGGTTGGTATGCCTTAGCTTGTTTAGCGATAACCATGAAATATATCAACCACAGTGATTTCATCAAAACAAAACACACCTGCTAGGATTTTATCTATGGCTAACACCAAACCACTTATCGCACCCATGCTTTTTGGCACAGCCAAACTTAGCGTACTTTTCAGCCCATTTAGCCCATATCGCCAATCCCAATCAAAAGGCATAAGATGAAACACATGGCTATTGTTCGGATATTATTGGCAATCTTGACTGTTTTGGTATTAACAGGATGTCAGCACATTCAAGTAACCAGAAGCCCCCTTCCTGTTACCCTAAAGCCCAATGCCACTCAACAAGCCATGCTTGACAACTCCCATGTGATGGCAGGCGACCAACCATTGATGTTAAGTCCAACAAATTCACTCATCAAAAATAAGTCTGATGCTAAAAAATACACCGGCTTGACCAAGTTTTATCTATTAGAAAGCTGGTTTTGATGCAAGTGCCTTGCTTAAGTGAATTGTTGATTTAAACTGTCCAATAATCGGTTGTTTTAGATTATTGTCAAATCAGCTTAACCACCACCATCGCCATTCGTCCTGTTGATGGCTTATTGGCGTGGGTCTGGGCACGGTATGAGTAAAAGCGTGGGTCTTGATAAGTGCATGGCACATCGCCACCTATGACCTCAACCCCCAAATGGCTTAGCTGTAATTGAGCAAGCCTGTTTAGATCAATTAGGCATTTGGCATCATCGGTACTATCTTTGATGATGGTGTGATATAAAGCATCAACATCAAAGGCAGTGAGCTGTTTTTGATGTATGCTTGTAATGATGTCATTACCAAGCGTGCGAGTGATTTGATAAGATGACTGGCGAATATGAGCACCAATAATGGCACGGTAGGTTAGATGCGGTTGTTTTTGTCGCATACAAGAGAGCGTATTTTTAATGATGCCGTTAGTCAACCCCTGCCAGCCTGCATGCACACAGGCGATGGGTGTCTGGTTGTCATTATGCTTATCATCGCCAAAAATCACAATCGGCACACAATCTGCCGTCATGATAGCAAGTGCTTGCCCTATCTGTGTACCGATCAGTGCATCAGCACATCTAGCATGGATAGATGGCGAACATTCATCAACATTCACCACAACATCGCTGTGCGTCTGATTAAGCCAATGAATGGTATGCACACCATACTCTTTTAATATTCTCAAAAAAGTCGCACGATGAGACAAAACCTGTTTAGGGTCATCTTTGACATGCAAGGCGAGGTTAAACTGCCCATAAATGTCATCTTTGGCGAATTTCTCAAACGCTCCTGCCGTGCTTTGTGCCACCAAAATTTGTGGTGTATGGTGTAGGATAAGTACTGGGTCGCTGTATGCTGTGCCTGTGGCGTAGGTGGTCATGGTGTTTGCTACTGCTGCATTAAGGTATCAATCAGGTCGGTCATGTCGCTAGGCAATGGGGCATAAAACTGCATTGCTTCTCTTGTTTTTGGGTGAATAAAACCAAGCCTATAGGCGTGTAATGCCTGACGAGTGAAGTTTTTTATGGCTTGGCGACATTCATCAGACAGACCTGATTTGATGGGCTGACCATAGACTTTATCCCCCACTAAAGCAAAGCCCAAATGCGACAAATGCACACGGATTTGATGCGTGCGTCCTGTTTTTAGGGTAACATCAAGCAAGCTATATCTGTCGTTTAATGCCGTTGCCTTAATAATGTGCGTCATGGCAGGCTTGCCACCATCTCGTACCGCCATCTTGGTACGCTGTGTCGGATGCCTAGCGATAGGAAGGTCAATGGTACTATGACGCAAAATATCGCTTGGTACGCCTTGGCAGATACATTGGTAGTGGCGATAGACACTCTTATCCTTGAGCTGATCGATTAAGTGTAGTTGTGTGGGCTTGGTACGAGCGACAACCAATAATCCTGTTGTATCTTTATCGATGCGGTGCACCAACCCCGCCCTAGGTAGATGGGCGTTATCGGGATAATGATACAATAAAGCATTGACAAGTGTGCCTGTTCGATTCCCTGCACCTGGATGCACAACCATGCCGGCAGGCTTATTAATGACAATCACTTCATCATCTTCATAAACCACCTCAATGGCGATATTCTCTGGAAAATCGCTAGAATGATCCTCAATGACGGCACTAAGATGCAACACATCGCCCAACTTGACACGATATTTTGGCTTTTGAAGGGTGTCATTGACAAGCAGTTGCTTGCTTTCAATGAATGTCTGTAGCTGCATGCGTGAAAAGTCGGCAAACACGGTGGCTGTTAGCTTATCTAATCTCATGCCTAGTTCATTTTCACAGACGGTATGGCTAAGCTCAATGCGTTTTTGTGGCTGATGATCATCAAACTCAAATTCGCCATCGGTATCAGGCGACATGGCGGTGGTGGTCATGGTGGTTGCTTGCAATTAAAAAATGACTAAATACTTTAGCACATTTATGCTTTTTTTTCTTGTGATTTTTCTAAGATTTTGTTAGTAAAATGATGGCGAAAAGTAATGATGGGTTTTTTTTATTGAAAATTGTGGTAAACTAGCCCAAATTTATGAAAAAATTGTCATTTGCACTTAATACAATACAGACCACGAGGACATTATGAAATCATCACTACAATTAAAACTATTGGCAGCACTTATCACAGGCAGTATTGCCGTTAGTGGCTGTACCACATTAAAAAATGCTGTTGGCAAAAAAGAGCAGGTGGTCGCTACCGCAGAGAAGTCTGCTGTTGAGTACTATCAAGATGCCCAAGACGCTTTGACAAACAAACGCTATCGTGAAGCCATCACTGCATTAAATAACATTCGCACTTTTTATCCAACCAGTCGCTATGCAGAATCAGCGTTACTTGATTTAATGTATGCTCAATATCAAGCCAATGACTTTGAAGCGGTAACACAAAGTACTGAGGAGTTCATCAAAGCGTATCCAATCAGTCGCCACATTGACTATGCACTGTACACACAAGGTGTAACACACATGGGTGGCTCGCCAAAGGCATCTCGTCTATTTAAAATGGATCAGTCTCAGCGTGATACTTCTTGGTTGCGTTTGGCATTTCGTGATTTTCAAGCCTTAGTCAGCAACTACCCAAACAGCCCATACACCCCAGACGCCGCTCAGCGTATGATTGCTCTATATAATGACTTCGCTGAACATGAGCTGACAGCAGCTCGTTGGTACATTAAGCGTGATGCTTATCTTGCCGCTGCCAACCGTGCCAAATGGGTATTTCAATATTACCCACAATCAGAGGCGACTCCTGAAGCAATCGCCATCATGGCGTACAGCTATCATAAGCTTGGCATGACTGATACTGCCAATCAGTACAAAACTCTACTACAAATCAATTACCCACAGTATCTAGACAATCAAGGTGGCGTGCGTCTGCCAAATCAAGCAGCAACATCATGGGGCAAGCGAACCTTGTCAATGATTAGCTTTGGTAAACTTGGGCAAAACAAAGATAAATTTGAGCAAGCCAGTAGTGATTACACAGGCGAGACACGCACACAGCTGATTCGTCAAGCGGTAAATTTGGCACTGCCATCAGATGCCGACAGCTTGGCACAATAACGCCCATTCACGCTTAAACCTTGCAAATAAACAGGCAAGCAAAAATGGTCAAATATGGCTAGATAAATCATATCAATCCCATAGCAACTATGGGATTGATTGTCATTTTAGGTGGTGTATGCGTATTCCAGAGTCTATTATTGAGCAAATCAACAGTCAAGCCGACCTTGTGGGCATGATACGCCGTCATACAACCCTAAAACCTGCAGGGCGTGAGTTCAAGGGCTGTTGCCCTTTTCATGGCGAAAAAACACCATCATTTTATGTAAACCCTGAATCCAATCTGTATTATTGCTTTGGTTGCGGTGCTAAGGGCAACCCTGTTACTTTTTTAAAAGATTTTGAACGCATGAGCTTCATGGAGGCAGTCAATGCTTTGTCTGAACAGACTGGCATTGATTTACCCAAAGATGAGACTTTTGACCAATCCATCAAATATAAAAAAACCAACAAAAAACCAGCCCAAACCCCTTCTGCTTTGCCAATGCCCAGTGGCAGTATGGCAATCTTGCCTAGCCAACCCCATGAGCAGGCATTAGGTGTACATGATTTATCTCATCGTGATGATGAATTCGCTTGGCATGATGGGCAAGAACTTCATGCAATGTATGAGCAATATGACCCATACCAAGCCCATCAAAGCCTTAATACACCACAAGAAACAGATGAACAAGGCGACTTGTACATTCTGCTAGGCAATATCTGTCGTTATTATCAGCACCAACTGCACAATACACCATCAGCAATGGCATATTTTGCCTCTCGAGGGCTAAGTCATGAGACCATTGCCACATTTGAACTGGGCTACGCACCCTCAGGCTGGCAACACTTAGAAGAAAATTTTCCGCATGATATTGAAGGATTAAGACTGCTTGGTTTGGTTCGCACCTCCCAAAAAGGGCGAGATTTTAACCTATTACGAGACAGAGTGATATTTCCCATTAAGGATAGGCAAGGACGAGTGGTAGGTTTTGCAGGGCGTTCGCTTGGTGATGAGATGCCAAAATACATCAATTCATCAGAATCGCCTGTTTTTCAAAAGCAGTTTGTGTTGTACGGTCTATACGAAGCTCGTCAGGCTCGAGCAAACAGTTATATCATGGTTGAAGGTTACATGGATGTCATCGCCTTGCATCAAGCAGGCATCTATGGTGCGGTTGCACCGATGGGAACAGCCGCCAACGAAGGGCAAATCGCAAGCCTACTCAAATACAACGATACACTAACCATGTGCTTTGATGGCGATGGTGCAGGACAGCGTGCCGCTTGGCGTGCCTTAGAAGTGGCAGCCCCTGTACTTGCTGACGGCAAACAGCTCAAATTTTTAACCTTGCCTGACAATCACGACCCAGATACCTATATCAAAGCACATGGTGCTGATGCCATGAAAGATGAGATTGATGGGGCGATGAGCACTTCTGATTATGTATTTGGTGTGCTAAGTAGTCGCTACGATGTAAGGTATCCTGAAAATAAAGCTGCCGCCATGGCAACTTTAAAAGAGCTGACTGCCAAATTCCCTAAGGGGTCAAGTTTTAAATGGTGGCTAAACAACGACATTTATCAAAGATTGGGGGCAAAAAAAACAGGCGAAAGACAATCTATTGATAAGGCCAATTATCAGCATTCCACCAATGATAATCTACTGCTATACCTATGCCTACTATACGCACCACACATTGTAGCAGATGATCCATTGACACATATTTTGACACAAGCAGGCGTGATTGATGTGCATGTGGATTTTATTGATAGACTTGAACAGCATCAGCTACATCTACCACCCCTACCCACTTGGCGAAGTCTGGGCGATGATACATTGACGGAACTAACCGATATTATTATGAATCTTGTCAAACTATCGCAAAGAGACATTATTCGCCCCCTTATCCCTACCGCTGATATGCACGCCATCAATGAGCAGGCACACTTTATCATGGCGAGTTTATCAGCAGATACCAGAGAGCTGTTAGCAAATCATTGGGCAGAGTTCTTTAGACAAATGGGCGAGCAGTCGCACGACGGCATTACCGCTCTTGCCAACGAGCTATTAAGTCAGATGCTCATGGAGACTTTTAAACAGCAACATGAACAAAGCAAGCACATCATCTTATCTGAAATTCATAAACGCCGTCTACTGGCACTAAACCAATGGGATAAAATACAAAAAGACAAACTTGCTACAGCTTTGGATAAAAAATCTGTTTCACCTTGTTGAATATCTTACCAAAAATTAGGTTGTATGGCACATCAAATAACCAGACATAACCCACTCTTTATTGTCATTTTTATTAGCTGAATAGCTCTCCACCCTGCTCCACCGCCCTTTGATAAGCACAGCGACTTTCACAGCGTCTTAGGTAGTCTTGTAAGTGTTGAAATTGAACCAAACCGCCACGACTTTGTAGGGCTTTAACGGCAAAATACACCTGAATATCTGCCCCTGTAAAACGATGAGCCACCCAATCTTTATCTGCCAGATGATGATTTAACAAAGAAAAGCAGTCATAGATACTGTCTTTAATCATCAAGTGCTTGATTTTATTGGCAATCGCTTTGGCAACAGGGCGTATCAATACAGGGGATTTGGTGGCTACTTTAGTCATCACCAAATCCATCACCAAAGGTGGCATCATTGAGCTTTCACCAAAATGTAGCCAAAAGGCATAGTCTTCCCATGCCTCCTCATTGGGCAAAAAATGACAATCATTGTCATAATATTTCAAAAGATACTCAATGATGAAACCTGATTCCACCAAGGTTTTATGACGAGCCTCATCCACCAATATGGGTGCTTTACCCATAGGGTGAATTTTTCGCATCTGTTTGGGTGCAAGAAAATTTTTATTGCGTTCATGAACGATGATATTAAATGGCGTATGATATACCGCCTGTAATTCACACAGTAGCCACAAAATACGAAAAGAGCGAGAATGGTTTAGATGATGCAAAGTCAGCATAATACCTCTTAATTTAAGGTTATTGTGTAGGTTGTTGTAGTTGATTAGTTACTGATTGGTTGTTTTCAAAATACATATACCACCAAAGATACTCAAAATAAAGCAAACACTCAAACAGTTGGTTGTTAATAAACCGTTCCTTAAAACCTACCTAAACCTACCCAAAGGCAAATTTAGCGTTTAATTCCTACTTCAATGTTGTTTGCCTTATTCGTTTGAACTTGGACTGACATCAACTCCATAGGCGTTTTTAGTTGGGGATAGAACTTACCCACCAACGATTAATATTAAGATAAAGTTAAAACCTTATCTGCCTGATTTAAAATATTGATACTTGCATTAATATCACGGTCATGATTGGTATGGCAACTAGGACAAATCCAATGTCTAACCGCAAGTGTCAAGTTTTCTTTTGTCATCATAAAACCGCAATTTGAACAAGTTTTAGAGCTTGGATAAAACCTGTCCAATTCTTTGATGGTCTTACCCCATTGGTTGGCTTTATAAATCAGCTGTCGCTTAAACTCATAAAACCCTAAATCGCTAATGGCTCGGCTTAAGTGACGGTTTTTAACCATACCTTTAACGTTAAGGTTTTCAATGCAAATCACGCCATAACTTTTGACAAGTTGTGTTGTGAGCTTATGAGTAAAGTCTTTTCTGATACAACTGATTTTGTCATGCAATCGTGATAGCTTGGTTTTCGCTTTTTCACGATTTTTAGAGCCTTTTTGTTTTCGGCTGAGCTGTTTGCTTAGTCGTTTTAATTGTTTGAGTTTGGTTTTTAATGGCTTGGGAGCTTGTGCTTTTGTGCCGTCTGATAATACGGCTAAATCACTTATGCCTAAGTCTATGCCAACTTGTTCGCCTGTTTTGTTTAATGGTTTGTTCATTTCACCAAGTTCAACGGCAACTGAGACAAACCATTTTTCGCCTTGTTTAAAGACTTTGGCGGATAAAATTTTCCCTTGATGGCGTAAGTTTTCACGCATTCTTACCAAACCTAAATTTGGGATTTGAATGTATGGTTTGTTATTGATGGTTTTGAGTTTAAATTGGTCGTTGGATAGGCTAAAACGGTCATTTACACCTTTTTTGCGAAATTGGGGATATTTGCTTTCGCCTTTAAAAAAGCGTTTAAAGGCATCGCCTAGTTGCATAATAGCAAGTTGTGGACTGCACTTGGTTACTTCTAGCATGAATGGGTATTTTTCATGTTTTATGGCGTTAAGTTGTTTTCTTAGTTTACCTTGTGATGGTTTGTTAAGTCGGTTTTCGTCAATGGTTATGCCGTTTGCTTGACAGTCATCACGGTAGTTTTTGTCTTGTTCATATTGCTTTTTCCATTCTGCCAACGCCCAATTATAGGCTAGACGTGCGATACCGCACGCCTTGCTAAAATGTGTGGCTTGTTTATTGGTTGGGTCAAGTCGGATGATGTGTCCACGAATAATCGTCATTCCAATGCTACCTTAACGGCTTCAAGCAGTTTTTTATTCTTTTTACTTCGTGAGCCATATAGTCTTGCTGAAAATACCGTAATGATTTCTAGCACATCTTGAGCAAGCTCTTCTTCAAAGGATAGGTTTTCGCCTTGATTGATGATGATAACTTCAACATTTCTTGCTTCACAGATAGCAAAGACAAGTTCTGCACCAAAGCGTAATAGGCGGTCTTGATGGGTTAAAACCAATCTGCCGATTTCATTGTTTAATATACCGTCAAGCAGTTGTTTAAGTCCTTTTTTATGGTAGCTCATGCCAGAACCTAAATCATTGATGACCTCATAAGTCCAGCCTTGTTTGGCACAGTAGAGTTCTAAAACTTGGATTTGACGCTCTAAATCGTCCTTTTGGTCGTGGCTTGATACTCGTGCATAGGCAATGGTTTTTCGGTCTTTGTTGCCTATGCCATGCAGTAGGTTTGGGTTGATTGTACTAATATCGTACCGTCTGTGTCCTTTAGGTGTTCTTTCGGCAACAAGCACACCACTTTCGTCCCATCTGCGTAATGTTGAGATGGACACGCCAAGTTGTTTGGAAGCTTCGTTGATGCTAATTAATCTATTCATTTGGATATTATAAGATAGATTTAGTTAGATTTCAAGGAATAGTTCAAGGCCCTATGGTTAATGGCGTTGAAAACAAAATTACAAACAAAAAAGACGAACATCAATCCGCCTTTTTTGCCTTGCTAGTTACTGACCGTCTTGATCAATCTCCACCACTTCGCCATCATCACTACTTTCGCTTAGCTCATCATCGCTTGGCTCTTCGTGCTCCACACACGCAAGCCCCACAAGCGTTTCACTCTCGCCGATGCGAATGAGACGAACGCCTTGTGCATTACGCCCTGCGGTAGCGATTTGGGCGACCGGTGTGCGAACGAGCGTGCCTTTATCAGAAATCAAAATAACGTCTTCATCGCCAGTTACCGCCACAGCTTTAACAAGCTGACCGTTACGCTCTGATGTCTTGATGGCGATTACACCTTGACCGCCGCGCCCTTTGGTTGGATAATCTTCAATGGGCGTGCGTTTGCCATAGCCGTTCTCACACGCTGTCAAAATCTCGCCTGCTTGCGGTGCAACCACCAACGACACCACACGACTGATGGATACCACACTATCGTCATTGGTATCATCTGTATCGTCATCTGTAGGTTCATCGTCATCTAAACCTGCTACGCCAAGATTGGCAAGCAAATTGACACGAATGCCTCGAACGCCCTTAGCGGTACGCCCCATGGCACGAATGACAGACTCTTTAAAGCGAATTGCCTTACCTTCGTTAGAGAACAGCATGATCTCTTGTTCGCCGTCTGTGATTGCCACCCCAATTAAGGTATCGCCATCCACCAGATCAATGGCTCGTAGCCCATTGGCACGCAAATTAGCAAATTGCGATAATGCCACACGCTTGACTGTACCGCTTGCGGTGGCAAAAAACACAAACTTGCCATCATCAGCAAGGCTCTCCACAGGCAAAATGGCAGTTACGCTCTCATCAGACTCTATGTTGATAAGATTAACAAGCGGTCTTCCCTTTGAGCCACGAGAAGCAATCGGCACCTCAAAGCCACGCAAGCCAAACACACGCCCTGTATTAGTAAAGCATAAAATATGAGCATGGGTGCTAGTAACAAGCAAATGATCAATCACATCATCTTCTTTCATGGCAGTGGCTGATTTACCCTTACCGCCACGCTTTTGGGCTTGGTAGTCGCCAATTGGCTGGGTTTTGGCGTAGCCTGTGCGTGATACAGTCATCACAACCGTCTGTTCTGGGATTAAATCCTCACGGCTAAAATCAGCTCGTGCGTCCACAATATCAGTTTTTCGTTCATCGCCAAAATCATCACGGATTTGAATCAGCTCTGCCTTAATCACGCCCATCAATTTGTCAAAATCTGCCAAAATCATCTGCAAACGAGCAATCTCACCCAAAATCTCTTGGTATTCTTTAGATAGCTTATCCTGCTCCAAGCCTGTTAAACGGTGAAGTTGCATATCCAAGATGGCATTGATTTGGTCAGGCGATAGGCGATATTCCTTATCGTTATTGATTAGCCCAAATGGTGCGTTTAAGTCCTCGCCTTCAATGATGTCTGGACGAACCGATGTTGCCCCTGCTGCTTGTAGCATGGCGACCACACCACCTGATTGCCAAATCCGCCCAAGCAAGTTCTCACGAGCCTCGCTACGATTGGCAGACTTTTTGATGGTTTCAATAATATCATCAATATTGGCAAGGGCAATGGTTAAGCCCTCAAGCAGATGCCCACGAGCTTTGGCTTTATTTAACTCAAAAATGGTACGGCGGGTAACAACCTCTTGGCGATGACGAATGAAGCTTGCTATCAAGTTATGCAAGGTCATCAAGCGTGGCTGCCCATTGTCAAGAGCGACCATATTGATACTAAAACTAGATTCTAGGGGTGTTTGTAAAAACAGATTATTGACCACAACTTCAGCATTTTCACCACGCCTTAGATCAATGGCAATCCGCATACCTTCTTTATCAGATTCATCACGCACCCCTGTGATGCCGTCTAGTTTTTTATCATTGACCAGCTGAGCGATTTGCTCGATGAGTTTGGCTTTATTGACTTGATAAGGAATCTCGGTAAAAACAATGCGTTCACGGTCTTTTGAGTTCCCTTCCATATTTTCAATGACATATCGACCACGAATGTGCAGTCGTCCCTTGCCTGTCATGTAGGCATCACGGATACCACTACGCCCATAGATGGTGCCGCCTGTAGGAAAATCAGGACCGCTAATATGGCTAGCCAACTCATCTTTTTCAATCATGGGGTTATCAGCATAAGCAAGGCAAGCATTCACCACTTCGGTTAGGTTGTGCGGTGCCATGTTGGTCGCCATACCTACTGCAATACCTGTTGCCCCATTGACAAGCAAGTTTGGCACACGAGCGGGCAATACAGACGGCATTCTTTCAGAGCCATCATAGTTATCTTCCCAGTCCACTGTATCCTTGTCAAGATCAGCAAGCATTTGGTGGGTCAGCTTTTGCATACGCACTTCGGTATAACGCATGGCGGCAGGCGGATCACCATCTACCGAACCAAAGTTACCTTGCCCATCTACCATCATATAACGCATAGAAAATGGCTGAGCAAGACGCACAATCGCATCATACACAGCAGTATCGCCATGCGGGTGATATTTACCGATAACATCGCCCACGACACGAGCAGATTTTTTGTAAGGTTTATTATAGTCATTAGACAGCTCGTGCATGGCGTACATGACACGGCGGTGTACAGGCTTTAAGCCATCTCGTACATCGGGTAAGGCACGAGAGACGATGACGCTCATCGCATAGTCAAGGTAGGATTGCTTTAACTCATCAACAATCCCAACGGGTGTTACGCTATCGGTCATAAAAAACCCTTTTTTCGTTTTAAAATCAAGCGTCTATTTTATCATAAACGCACAAAAAATAACACAAAAAAGCCCAGAATTACAGTGTTGATTACTCACAAAATCATCAAAACAGCAACTAGTGTCTATCCATCTTAGTCAAGTCATGAATATCATCATGGCTAAATACCAAAAAATGAGATGAATGCTTATGGTGCTTATTGTCTTGATGTAGGCGATATGCTATCAAAGACATTGCAGTGGCGACTCGTTTGGGACTAAGGGGAGTTTGTTTATCCAACAAGACAAGACTCTCTAGTCTTTTAACGGTATTTTTAGCAAGATTTAAGCCAAGGGCTAAGCCTGCACTTAAACTGAAGTTTTTTGCATTTTTTAAGGAGAGTTTGTTTTTTGGCAAGGTAAGTTTATGTGGACGAAAGACCACAAGTTTATCAAAGCCCAGTGATTGTAAGCGTTGTTCAACATCGGCTTTGGCGGTGAGCTTTGGGTCTTTGTTGGGGGTATGAACACCCGCTTGCGATAAATAAAACATTCGGGCAACGCCTTTATCCAAACAGCTTTTGGCAAAATCCAGATTAAACAAGACATTCACTTGATAAAATTCATCAAAGCTGACAGCGTCTTTTTTATCCATATCAAGACAGCTAAACGCATCAGTATCAGCACCAATCGGTATACTGGCAATAATGCTGGATAAAGAATCAAAGTTTTGCACATGATAAATGTGTGTGTTTTCTCTGATGCTATAAGGCTGTGTTCGAGTGATGACAATCAAAGTATCATACAATGCCCCAAGCTCTCGCATGAGTACCTGACCGACCTGATTTGAACTGCCAATTAAAATTGCTTTTCTTTTCATAAAACAAAAAAACACACCAATCAACCTATTTTAACATAAAATGACTTAATTTATATTTATCCCCATGTAAAAGTCTTGCCAAATACCCCAAAAATGCCGTAAAATATACCAATCCTCAGATAAGTATTGATTTTTATTGAGTATTTTTATAGATTTTGATAAAATCATGCTTTATTATGTTAGGCATCGTGTCTACTTTAGGGGCTTTTATTATAAGAGCTTTTGAAAAATGATAATTCGGTGGCTGCCAGAGTTATCACGCTTAGCATATTTAAATTTCACCTTAACATTTTATCTCAAGGATACAACATGGCAAACTCAGCCCAAGCTCGTAAACGTGCTCGTCAAAATACCAAGCGTCGCCAACAACTAGCTTCTCAGCGTTCAATGGTGCGTACTTTCATCAAGCGTGTGAACGCAGCCATTGAAGCAAAATCATACGAATTAGCTACCGAAGCATATAAAAAAGCTGTTCCTGTGATTGACCGTATGGCTGACAAAGGCGTTATTCACAAGAATAAAGCAGCTCGTCATAAGAGCCGTCTAAACAAAGCAATCAAAGCACTACAAGCTTAATTGCTTAATAAAAAAGACCTTCTTGCAAGGTCTTTTTTATGTCATTTTTTATACTGAACGGTTGGAATATTTTTTAGAACGCTTCTGGTGCAATACTTAAATATCCATCGCTTGTAGCCGAATAACAGCACCATCTGACAAACGGTAAGCCACCAAATCACCACCCCATACACAGCCACCATCAAGCGATCGTACATCATCACTGGCAACTTTTGCTTGCAGTGCCGCCCAATGACCAAATAACACCCTTCTTTTTCTTGGGGCGTGCCAAAGAAACCAAGGACGATATCCAGCCGGCATTTTGTCCAGCAAACCTTCTTTAAAGCCAAATTCAAGTACACCATTTTTATCACAAAGACGCATTCTGGTTAGATAATTAGCGATGAGTCTTAGGCGTTTTGCCCCTTTTATGTCATCATGCCAAGGCTCAATTTTTTTGCTGTATAGTTTTGGTAGTAGCTTATCTAGGCTTGACAAATCGCCACTTAAAGCAGTTTGAAGCTCTTTGGCGTATGAATTAGCCTCATCAATGGACCAGTTAGGCGGTATGCCTGCATGGGTCAGCACCGTCTCATCACTAGGAAAGACAAGCAGTGGTTGTGTGCGCAACCAGTTTAATAACTCATCACAATCAGGTGCATCAAAGATGGGGGCTGTTTTATCTTTTGGCTTGGGTGGCATGATGCCACGCCACACTGCAATAAGTGTGATATCGTGATTACCAAGTACGGTAGTCAATGCCCCAATGTCAGAAAGTCGCTTAGCCTCTCTTAGGGTAGATAACGAATCCTCGCCTCTAGCCACAATATCGCCTGCTAGCCAGATTTTATCTTTGGTTTCATCAAAGTCTATCTGTCTAAGTAGGCTTAAAAATGCCCCAAAACACCCCTGAAGGTCGCCGATGACATACTGATGACGATAAGTTTGGTATGCTTGATGCGTCATAAACCACCTTACTCTTTTAAGGTTGCCATCTTTTGAGCTACCAAATCAGACAGACGCACAAAATCAGCCACCGACAGCGACTCTGGGCGTGCTTGTGGGCTGATGCCGATATCTTGAAAATCGGCTTCTTCTAAGGTAGGCAACAAAGATACAGACTTAAAAATAGCTCTTAAAGTTTTTCTACGATGATTAAAAGTTTCACGAACAATGATGGCAAACAACGCCTCATCTTGAGCGGTATAAGGTTTTTGCTTAAATGGTGTTAGACGAAATACCGCCGAAGTTACTTTTGGTGGTGGATTAAACGCCCCTTTTGGCACGGTCAATAGATAATCTGCTGTGCAGCAGTATTGCATGATGACGGACAATCGCCCATACTCTTTGCTATTAGGCTCGGCAGTGATACGGTCCACCACTTCTTTTTGGAGCATAAAGTGCATATCCGTGATGACATCACTAAATTCAAGCAGTCTAAACAAAATCGGTGTTGAAATGTTATAAGGCAAATTGCCTACAACACGAAATTCCCCTTTGCCAATCTGTTTTGCCAATGCTCGATAGTCAATGTGCATGGCGTTATCATTGATGATGGTAAAATCAGCATGGCTATTTGCACCAATGTTGATTTTGAGCTGAGCTGCCAAATCACGGTCAAGCTCAATGACCGTCATGCCATTCACCTCCGCCAATAGTGGCTCGGTTAATGCTCCAAGTCCTGGACCGATTTCTAGTAAATTATCCTGACAAGACAAGCGGATGCTAGCAACGATTTGCTGAATGACACTGGTATCATGCAAAAAGTTCTGCCCAAAGCGTTTTCTTGGGGCATGGCGGGCTTCTTGGGGGGTTTTTGGAATATGTCGCATTAGGTTTTGTCAATATGTAATAAAAGTAGAATGCTTAGTGAATATGAAATCCACATCAATCCACCATCATAGCATGATTTTGCTAATTTTTCCATATGGCTAGGGTTGGATAAAAACAGTTAGGAATAATAAAACAGCTTAGCGATATATCATATATGCGTTGTTAAATGGCTATACAAAATCGTGCTACCAATACCAAGCAACACCAGTCCACCAATAAACATCGCCACCCTACCAAAGCGAAATCCCAAGCAGTTGCCCAGATACACCCCAAGAGTTGCCATGATGGTCGTGGCAATACCAATAAGGGTCGCCGCCAACAATATATTCGCTTTTAAAAATGCCAACGACACACCCACAACCAAAGAGTCAATACTGGTAGCAATGGCAGTGATTAGCATCAGCCCAAAGTTGTCTTGAGTGCCTTTATTTGTCTTGGTGGTGTGATGATGTGTATGTGTTTTGGTGGCGGCCTCATGAATAAAACGCAGTCCCAGAAAAAGCAATAAACCAAAAGCGATCCAGTGGTCAATGTAAGACAACCATTGACTGGCAACGCCACCAATCAACCAGCCGATAATAGGGGCAACACCTTCAATCACACCAAAAACAAGACCTGCCTTAAACGCCTGCACCAAGGTTGTCTGACGATCGGTCGCTCCTTTGGCGATTGCACTGGCAAACGCATCCATAGACATGCCAAAAGATAAGGCGGTAAGAGAGACGATACTCATGAATCAATATCAACCACTAAAATTGTTTTTTAGTTCACGCAAGGCAGTAAAGACCGCCAAAGCCGAGTGGTCTTTTTGGGAGTGATTTTTACCAATGCTGTCATAAAGATTGTCATGATGGGTGTGCAAAAAGACATTGATGCGTCTTTCCTGCTCAAGCGTGGTTGGCAGTGATGGCTGTCCTTGTGCCAGCTTTTCTTGGGTAAGATTGATGGCGTGAGCAATATCATCTTTATATTCATCAGTACATACTGACAGACCAAATCTTAAATTAGCAAGTGTGTATTCATGAGCAGGATAAAACAGTGTATCTGTCGGTAGTTGATTAAAGCGAGTCATGCTATCATAAAGTTCTTTAATCGTTCCTGTAAACACACGACCACAGCCACCACTAAACAAAGTATCGCCACAAAATACAAGCAACTTATCATCTGCTTGGCACAGATAAGAAAGGTGCGTATCGGTATGCCCTGCTGTTCGCCATGTAGTAAACTCTGCCCCAAGCAACTCAAATCTGTCGCTCTCATCCACAAATATCCCATCAAGACCATGCTCACGATGAGCAATAATCTGTATGTCTGGATAGACATCTTGAATGGCTGATACACCACCGATGTGGTCATCATGGTGGTGCGTGATGAGTATGGCGATGGGGTTGAGCTGATATTGAGCCAAGTGTTTGATGACAGGCGTAGCTTCACCTGGATCAACGATGATGGCTTGATTGTCCTGACTGATTACCCAGATATAGTTATCGCTAAATGCTTTTAGGGCGGTAATGGCAAGCATATTTCTTCCTGTTTTGGCTTTGATCACATACCTTTGGTTTTGGTAATGATGTGCATTAAGCGTGTTTTTGCTCAAAGTCTTTCATAAATGCCACCAGTGCCTGCACCTGCTCTAAGGTGATGGCATTGTAAATACTAGCACGCATACCGCCAACAACACGATGACCTTTTAAGTTTAGCAGTCCTGCTTTTTTACTTTCTTCTAAAAACAGCTTATCTAAGGCTGTATCCGCCAGCTGAAACGGCACATTCATGATGGAGCGATACTGCGGATTGACCTTGTTGGCATAAAAATCGCTCTCATCAATGGTGCGATAAAGCAAGTCAGCTTTTTTACGATTGATCTTGGCAATAGCATCTACCCCACCATTATCCAATAACCACTCAAATACCAAACCTGACAGATACCATGCATAAGTTGATGGCGTATTTAACATACTGTCATTGTCAAATTGATTTTTGTAGTTCATGATGTTTGGACACCATGCAGATGCTTGTTCCATCAGGTCTTTGCGAATAATCACTAAGGTTAGCCCTGCAGGACCGATATTCTTTTGAGCTCCTGCATAAATCACGCCAAAGTCATTAACATCAATGGGTGTGGATAAAATACAAGATGAAAAATCTGCCACAATAGGAACATCTACTTTTGGTGTCTCAAATATCTGAACACCATGAATGGTCTCATTTGGGCAATAGTGAAAATATGTCGCCTTATCGGACAGCTGCCAAGTATCCATGCTTGGCACATCAGTACCATCGCCTTGGGCAACCAGATTGATTTTACCAAGTCCAAGAGATTCGTAGCGTTTGGCTTCTGTATACGCCTTTTGTGACCAACTACCTGTAATCAAATGGTCTGCCGTACCGCCATTGAGTAGATTTAGTGGTATGGCTGAAAACTGCAATGCCGCCCCACCCTGCAAAAACAGCACCGCATAATCATCGCCAATACCCATCAGCTTACGCAAGTCTTGCTCAGCTTTGGTGGCAATCTCAATATAATCAGCACTTCTATGGCTAATCTCCATCACAGAAGTTCCTGTGCCACGCCAATCTAACAGTTCAGCTTGGGCTTTTTGGAGAACAGTGGTCGGCATTGATGCAGGACCTGCACAAAAATTAGCAAGACGCTTCATAAAAAATTCCTATAGATAATCAAGTAGACAGCTAAAATCGCCATCATTCATCATGAATCTGTTGGTATTGTAGCAGATTGTGCACAAAAATTGGCGTTTTTCGCACTAAATTTTTGGGCGAAAGCCAATGGCGTAAGATTTATTTTTCATCAAAGCCACCCATACCATAGCACCAGTCAATCATTGCTGTTATTGGGCTATGTTTTGGTATTTTTATTCAATAAGGTAGCTATATGATGCCCTACCGCTCGACCCATGGCAAGACAAGCAGTTAATAGATAACCACCTGTAGGTGCATCCCAATCCACCATCTCTCCTACTACGAATAGGTGTGGATTGTGTCGTGATTGCAGGGTGTGATTTAATGCTGATAATTTCACCCCACCACCTGTGCTAATCGCTTCATCTATAGGACGAAAGCCGTCAAAATAAATTGGTAATGCCTTGATAAAACTAGCCATTTTTTGAAAATCTGACCAATCGTTTTTGTTGGTGCATTCTCTTAATAAAGCGGTTTTAATGGGGTCAAGCCCTATTTTTCGACACAGGTTATTTAAAGATTGTTTTTTGGTTTGCGTAAAGACTTTGGTAATGAATTGGGGCGACTTATCAGGCAACAAATCAAGCGTTAGGCAGATTTTTCCTTGCGTGTCTAGTTCATCTTTCATGGAGCGATTAAGTTTATAGATAACACCGCTTTCCATGCCATAATGACTGATGATGATATCGCCATAATCTGTATGCTTACCAACACTTGCCCTTACTCGCTTTAATGCCTGCCCAAAGTGGCTGTGCATAAAAGGCGACCATGTACGCTCTATGCCAACATTGCTAGCATAAAGAGGGGTTAGCTCATCTTGACCAAACCACGCTTGCCACGCCCCATCACTACCCAAGCGAGCATATGAGCCACCACCGCACGCCAAGATAATAATATCAAAAGACCGACTAATTACCCCTATCGGCTGACCATCTTTATCATGTATGCTAAAAGTTGCCATGTCATCATGAATGTCAGTACAACGATGTCGATAGTAGATGCACACACCCTGTTCATCTAGACGGTGCAACCACGCTCTTAGTAGTGCTGACGCTTTCATTTGCGTAGGGAAAATTCGTCCGCTTGAGCCAATATAACTGTCAATACCAAGTCCACTCATCCACGCTTGAATGTCATTAGCATGAAACTGACGCACCCAGTTACCGATACGCACATCGCTATAACGAGTGATGAACTCATCAAGTGGCTCACTGTGCGAGATGTTTAGCCCTGTTTTGCCCGCCATGAGTAGCTTTCTACCAGCTGTTGGCATCTGTTCATAGACCTGCACACTAATGCCTGATGCCGAAAGTATTTCTGCTGCCATAAGCCCTGATGCCCCTGCCCCAATGATGGCAACAATGGGCGTATGATTATGCGTCATGGTCTGCTTGTATGGCTTGATTGCTTTTTTGACCATCAGCATCATCAAAACGAGTTTGGTAGTAGTTGGGCTTTAAGATGGTCAATTCTTGACAAACTTCACCCCGTGCTAGGTACTTAATTTCAAAATGTGTACGAACAGAATCACTCTTAATCACACATCGTTCATAAGGCAGTAGCCACACTTCATCAAGTAGTTTTTGTGCTTCGTCAATGTATTCACCAATGTTACCGGCGATTGTAATGGTTGCCCCTGCTTTTAGTCGTGATACCAAAAACTCAAAAAATGGCATATTCAGCCAACGCTGATTTTTGTTGGCAGGTTCTGGATTGGGGTATAAAATGAATACGCCATCTAAAGAATTGGGCAGGATATGATGTGCGGTATAAGCAATGGCATCGGCATGTACAGCAGTCAGATTATCCAGATTTTCACCATCCGCTTGTTTTTTGAATGCCAAAAACTTCTCTTGAGTGCGTTCGATGGCGATAATATGTTTATCAGGATTTTGTTTGGCAAACGATAAGGCATGTTTTCCCTTGCCTGCACCAATTTCAAGAAATAAGGGACGAGTAGTAAAAATGGGCGTAGTGCCTTTTGGGGCAAAAATAGCATCAGTGCGGAACTGGCGTTCAAAGCGATGAGATAATTCGGTCATGGCAGATTACTGGTTGATTAAAACTTTATAATTGGGCGAATGATAAGACCTTATTATAACAAATTTGTCATAAAAAACTGCACAAATCTACGAATTTTTACCTTTAGCCCTGCCTTTAAAATGACAAAACAAGCATGATGATTTATAATGACGCATCATTTATCTTTGGTGGTGGTTTATGAAAGATTTTATTGTTGCATATACAGATGGGGCTTGTAAGGGTAATGGCAAGCAAGGTGCATCAGTGGGTGGCTTTGGGGCACACATTTTATACCCTAATGGCGATATACTAAATATATGGGGCGGAGAGAGCGACACAACGAATAACCGCATGGAGCTAATGGCGGCAATTGTTGCCCTAAAGCGTACACCCTTTAAGATGCCCATTCAGATTTGGACAGATTCTGGCTATGTCAAAGACGGTATTACCAAATGGATTTTTAACTGGAAAAATAACGGCTGGAAAAAAGCTGATAAAAAGCCCGTGCTAAATGTTGAGCTTTGGCAGGAGCTTGATCAATTAACACAAGGTCGTAGCATTGATTGGCAATGGATTAAAGGTCATGCAGGTCATGCAGGCAATGAGATGGCAGACATACTTGCCAATCAAGGCGTTCTGGGTGCAGGCGAGTCATTCATTGCTCACGATGGTAATGACAATCAAAATAATAACAACGACAATGACTCAACTGTCGGTCAAAAAAACACTCATATAGCAGACAATAATAACCAATCAGCAGACAATGCAGACGACAGATCATCTGCATCGCTTGGCTTTACCATCAGCCCAGATGACAACCAAAATCCCAATTATGATGGCAATACCCGCAGGGTTAATCCGGACTTTTGGGCAATATTACCAAAACCTGTCAATCGTGGTGTCAGCAACCGACAACTGATTATGGATACAGAAACCACAGGTTTTGATGACCGAGGTGGCGACCGCATTGTTGAGGTGGGTATTGTTGAGATGGTTGGTCGCCGTTTTACTGGCAACAAACTACATGTCTATATCAACCCTGACAAAGTAATGGATGAAGAGGTCATTCGAGTGCATGGTATCGCCAATGAATTTTTGGTGGATAAACCAAAGTTTGCTGATGTGGCTCATGCCATTTATGAATTCATGGTGGATAGCGAAATCATAGCACATAACGCATCATTTGATATGCGGTTTTTGAACATGGAATTTGCCAAAGTGGGACTGAGAGATTTTCACGAGCGTGTCAAAGTAACCGACTCGCTTGCCATCGCCAAAGAACTCTACCCTGGTCAAAAAAACTCTCTTGATGCACTCGTGCGTCGTTTAGATGTCGGTAAACAAGATCGTACTTTCCACGGAGCTTTATTAGACTCTGAGATTTTAGCAGAAGTTTATCTTGCCATGACAGGCGGACAAATTGCCATGCACATGGAATATACAGATGACGATGGCTCTGGTCTAACCGCTGCATCGGGCTTTTCTAGCTTGGCAGAATTTGCAACCATGCTTAAAGCATCAGTCAGCGATGAGTCTGCCGACCAAGCGTGGCGTGAATCGGTGCTATCATGACTGTTCGTTACTTTGTGATTGACAAAGACAGCGTACTGTGTGATGAGCAAAGCTGTCCTGTGCTTTTTGTTGGACCATTTCATGATCAGATGATATCCTTAGCATTTGGCGAGATTCATGGTAACAAGCCTACCAGTAGTAGCCTAGATATCCATCCATTTGCCATCTCAAAAGATGACGCTCTTAATGCCAAGCTCATCGGTATGCACGGCAATATCTGCGTTCATGCCAAGCATAAGTCCCTACAGTTTTTGAGCTATCGTCATATCGTAGGCATGCTAGATACATCAATGGCACAAACCATTAGCCGTGCCATACAGCTGATCTTATGGCAAAGCGACCACCGTTTTTGTTCTCGCTGCGGCAAACCCACCCATGTTCATCAGTACGAACACGCCATGGTCTGTCGCCATTGTCATCATAGAGCCTATCCACGAGTACAACCCTGTGTCATCGTCGCCATTACTCGTGTTTGTCCTGATACCCATTGTCGCCAGATACTACTTGCTCATCATCACCACCACAAAGATACAGGCATGTATGGTCTGATTGCAGGCTTTATAGAGGCAGGCGAGTCGCTAGAGGCGGCGGTAGTTCGTGAAGTGCAAGAGGAAGTTGGACTATGTATCACGAATGCCAGATATCTAAGTAGTCAGCCATGGCCTTATCCAAGCAATCTAATGCTTGGCTTTATTGCTGATTATCAAAGTGGTAACATTCACCTACAGGAGAATGAACTGGCTGATGCACAGTTTTTTGATATCAAGCATTTGCCAAAAATACCCAGTAAAGGCACGATAGCTTACGAGCTTATTCAAGCAGTCGTTCGCATTGACGAATCTTTATCCGCCATTTGAATTTGATAAAATATGAGCATCGCTACCGACCGATTAGACAACCTTCCTGTACTATTCTCACCATTAACCCTAGATGAGATTGACAAGAACAAACGCATCGCCATCGCACAGATAGATGCCATCTTGCCACAAACCCAATGTGGGCAATGTGGGCATCACGATGGTTGCCTGCCTTATGCTCACGGTGTCATCATGAATCAAGAACCACCAAATTTATGCGTACCAGGTGGTCAGGTGGTTACTGATGGTATCACACAGATTTTGGGTGTTCTACCCATGACTGCCACACCAAGCAAATGGCAAACCGACCCCAAGACAAACCGACCCAGTGAGATGCGTGCCGTCATACAAGAAGCAGACTGTATTGGCTGCACTAAGTGTATTCCTGCCTGCCCTGTTGATGCCATCATCGGCACAGCCAAACACATGCACAGTATCATTACCGAGCTTTGTACAGGTTGCGAATTATGTCTGATTCCATGCCCTGTGGACTGCATTGATTTGGTTGCACATGTACGCACACTTGATGATACGGCTCGCACCCAAGAGCAAAATCATCTCCGACAACGCTACCATCAGCATTTAAACCGTGTTGAAGCCACCATTAAGCAAGGTGCAAAACCTGTGGTCAGTACTGTCGAGTCAGCGATGGCAAATGTCCTAAGCACCACCCACAATCACACCACCACGCCAAACATTGACCCAATCACAGCAAAAAACACCATCGTTGCTGCCAAACTTAGAACTCAGATTAAAAAACTCAATAAGCAGTTATCTATACATGATAATGACGAAATACGGACAAAGTTAGCACAATTAACCGAGCAGTTACAATCATTAGAACATGACTCATGACGCTTGATTGAGTCATTATTTACCAGACAATTGCTTTTAATCATCTTAAATCATCTCTCCAACGCCACTTTAATCAGGTGATGTTATGACACACGCCCCAAACCACGAGCATACCGAATTGGTACGCCGACTTGAAGAAAACCGTTTTATTTTTGCTCAAAATCCAAAGACCATCACAGACGCCATCAAAACAGATACTGGTACACCCCTTGACAAAATCCTAACCAGAGCATACAGGATTGACAGTAATGGTAAAATTGCAAGCACACTAACCCAGTCCAAAAAACTCATCAAAGGCTCATCGCAACTGCTTAGTATGGGATGTTTTTTGCTTGGGTTTGTCGGTGTTTTTGGATTGCTTGGCTCACAGGTGGTGAATTTCTTTTATGTGGTACTGGCAGTACTAGGCTGGCATACTTTATCAATGCTTTGGTGGCTATACAGCCTATTTAGACGAGATGATGAGTCTTTTTTTATGGTGGTTTATGAACAACTTACTCTAAAAAAACCATTGCTGTACCAACTCATCAATCCTGACAACCCCACTGTTCTTGAACACGCATTCGCTCTGCAATCCGACATTCATCGCCCCATCAAAAGATGGTATATAGGCAAAATCATACATCAAGCTTGGCTGTCGTCTTTGTTTGGAACATTAGTGGCATTGCTGTGTTTATTCTTATTTCGTCATTATGACTTTATATGGGAATCTACCTTATTGACCGACATACATTTTGCCAAGTTCATGAATTTGTTTGGGGCCTTGCCTACTGTTTTTGGTTTTGATTTACCCAGTGCGGATATGCCCAAAAGCGAACAGAACGCTCGGTTTGCTTGGCTTACCATGCTATGTATCGTTTTATATGGTATCTTGCCTAGATTGATGGGTTATGTGGTATGCGTGGTGAAATCTGCTACTTATTTTACGATTGATATCAAGTCTTATTATTATGCCAATTTAATTCGTCAATTTAGTCAGCATATCATTGATCAAGATGATCATCGCCCAGACACACTAAGTAGCCAGCCCATCATTGATGTGCATGATAAATCATTCATCTTAGCAACGTTAGAATACCCCATGAATGATGCCATTAACACAACAGAACCTGTGAATATCTGCCATGAATTTGGAGTAATTAACGATAAAAATAGCTTAATGCTTGCCATCAACACCGCCAAACAAGCCAATGCTTTCATTTATCTTATCATTGATGTGCATATTTTGCCCGACCGTGGCATGGTAAGACGGATTATGGCATTGGCACAGACAGGCTTAGTGGTTCGCTTAGCAGGTATTGATGATGCTCAAAATAGCCATCATCATACATGGCAACAAAAACTAAAAGAGCTTGGTGTGATGATGGTTGAATGAACAACTTTTCTTCATCGGCAAAATCTTTGTAAAAAATAAGCCTGTCATCAAGGCTTATTTTTTATTTAGAATCACTCACTCACAAAAGCAATTTTAGATAGTCCTGCACTACTTGCCGTTGCCAATACTTGTGCAACCATATCGTATTTGCCTTCACGGTCAGCACGCAGATGCACTTGTGGGTCATCGCCCTTAGCGACTTCATTCCCAAAGCGTTGTTCCAGCTCAGCAAGGCTAATTTTCTCACTGTCCCAGTAGATATCACCATGACTATCAATACTAATTTGTAGTACTTGGGGTGGTTGTTCATTGACGGTAGCAGTGGTCTTTGGCAGATCTAGTGGTACAGTCGGATTTAGAACCGTTGCCGTTACCAAAAAGATAATCATGAGTACAAGCATGATGTCAATGAGTGGAATAAGATTCATTTCACTCATGCCTTGATTGTCGCTGTCTCCCAGTTCAAAAGCCATCGCTTACTCCTTATTTGGCGGTTTCTGCCAAGATTTGATGTGCGGTATCATTAGCAACATGAATGGCACGGCGGTTCATGCGAGTGGCAATATTGTAAAATAGTACCGCAGGGATAGCAACCGCCAAGCCTAAACCTGTCATAATCAGTGCTTCGCCCACCGGTCCTGCCACCTGTGCCAAGCCAGCTTGTCCACTTTTAGCGATGCTATGTAGAGCATGAAAGATACCCCAAACCGTACCAAACAAACCAATGAATGGTGCGATAGCAGCAGTCGTACCTAAAATCGGTAGACCTTTTTCCATCTCAAAACGATAGTTGGCAATTTTTTGCAATAATTTTTGCTCAACAATCATTTTTCTTTGGCTAAATTCCAAACCAGCCACATCCGCACTTGGCAAGACGGACTGTCTTAGATCATCGCCAATGTGTTTGCCCAGTCGAGATGACTGTACAACACGCACAATGCCTGCTACCCACGAGATGATAGATAGGGCAAATAAGATGAAGAATAAAGCCTTACTAACGGCGTCAGTATGACCCCAATAAAATGCAAAATCCATAAAACTTCCTCATAAAAATCTAAATTTTTATTAAACTAACGAATATTAAAGCTCATCGGTAAAACTGCCGTACCTTGAGCTGGATTACCCCGCTCATCTTTAAAGGGATTAAAAGATGCTGCTCTAATAGCTTTGATAATCTGCCTATCAACATTCTTACCCAAGCCAGTATTTACCCCTGTGGCACTGATGATTCTGCCCTTTTCATCAATTTTTAGATGAACGGTAAATGATATGGTGCCAACTTTAGCATTCTCACTCACTTCAACATTGGAAAAATTTGGCTTGCGTCGCCAACTGGCATTCGCTTTAGCGGCAGAAATGGTGATATCACCAATTTGAGTGCCTGTACCACGACCAATTTGATTACTGGCATGATTGGATGCGTTGTTTGCTTTTGCGGCAGCTTCAGCCTCTGCCCTTGCTTTGGCGTCTGCTTCAGCTTTTGCACGAGCATCTGCTTCGGCTCTAGCTTTCGCTTCCGCCTCTGCTTTTTGTCGTGCTGCTTCGGCGGCAGCCTTTTCTAGTCTTTGTCTTTCCGCTTCGGCTCTTTGTTGAGCCTCCCATCTTGCTTGTGCTTCAGCCTGTTGCTTTGCTAAAATTTCCGCTTGGCGATTGACTTCTTGCGGATCTAATTGTGGCTCTTGTTGTTTGCGTGGCTCACTTGGTGGGGGTTTTAACTGGGGCTGTTCTTTGACTGGCTCAGCTTTCGGCTTGGGAGCTGGTGGTCGTGGATCAGGATTTTTTTCAACTTTTGGAGCGGTGATGGGCTTGATGGGTTTTAGCATGGGGACAACCTCATCTAGCACTTGTTCAATCTTGACTTCTTTGACAGGCTCAATAATTTCCACCTTGATAGGTGGCGTGATTTTTAGTGTTTTTAGCTCAGGAAATTCCATTTTTGCCAAGCCCGCAGCCACTAAACCATGCAATGCAAGTGCGACCCCAAGGGCGATCAGTTTGATGTTATTTTTAGAGATAGAATTGACATCACTCATGTTAGCCTACTGCTTTATGATATAATATACCGACAGGAACGGACGGCATACCGAAAATTTAATGGGTATATTTTCCATCTAAGAAAACTTATTATAACATAATGAGAATAGTTTGCAAATAAAAAAATATCATAAAAAAGCAGAGACATCTGATCTCTGCTTTATCTTTCATGCAATGCACTTACATTGCATTTAGCACCGCCTCCCCCATCTTGCTACAGCTGACCAATTTAGTACCCTCTTCATAGATATCTGCCGTGCGATAGCCATCTGCCAACACTTTTTGTACCGCACATTCCACTTGCTTGGCACGACTTTCATCGCCCAAGCTATAGCGAAGAAGCATCGCAAGCGATAAAATGGTCGCCAGCGGATTTGCCTTATCCTGTCCTGCAATATCAGGAGCAGAGCCATGGCTTGGTTCATAAAGCCCCTTGCCGTTTTCATCAAGGCTTGCTGACGGTAGCATGCCAATGGAGCCTGTCAGCATGCTTGCTTGGTCGGATAAGATATCACCAAAAATATTGCCTGTAGCAACAACATCAAACTGCTTAGGGTTTTTGACCAGTTGCATTGCCGCATTATCCACATACATATGAGACAGCTCAACCTCTGGATATTCTTTTGCCATATCAGTAAAAATTTGTTTCCACAGTTCGGTGGTTTCTAGTACATTCGCCTTATCCACAGAGCACAATTTTTTATTTCTTTTTTGGGCGGCTTCAAAAGATACTTTGGCAATGCGACGAATCTCACTCTCGCTATATTGCATCGTATTAAAGCCCTCACGCTCGCCTTTATCGTTGGTAATAATACCTCGTGGTTCACCAAAATAAATATCGCCTGTCAGCTCTCGCACGATTAAAATATCTAGCCCTGATACGATTTCAGGCTTTAAAGTGGAAGCGTTCGCTAATTCTTTGTAAAGAATCGCAGGACGCAAATTGGCAAACAAATTTAAGTCTTTACGAATTGCCAAAAGCCCTCGCTCTGGGCGTAATGGGCGGTCTAAATTGTCATATTGTGGCGACCCCACCGCTCCCAATAATACCGCATCGGCTTTACGCACAATCTCTTGAGTTTGGGTAGGATACGGCGAGCCATAAGCATCATAAGCCTCTCCGCCCAATTTGGCGTATTTGTAGCTGACCTCTAAGCCTTGTTCAATCAGCTTATCCAAAACTTTAACCGCTTGGGCAACAATTTCAGGTCCAATACCGTCACCGTTTAAAATTACGATGTGTTTTGTCATAGTTTTTTCCTTTTTAAGATTATTCAAATTGCCCTGTCAGCCAATAATTACCGAAAATCACATTTCCTGACTTTGGCACATCATCAAACATATCAAGGTCAAAAACAGCTTCATACTCACCGCCATAGGTGCTAGCACGACACCAATAAAACTCACGATTTGTAATGGTATTGGTTCGTTTTTCAGCTTCAATGACAGTAAGTCCTGCTAAGACAATAGCAGTTGGTTCGTCCTGTTCATCATCGGAAAACATACCGCTTGGCGAAAAAAATTCCGAACTAAAACCAAGTTCATTATCATCTCGTTTTTGCCAATCATTAAAAGCATCTACATCAGCAAAAATATCAACATCTTCAGCAAATAATGTCAAAAAAGCGGTGCGAATTTTGTCATCGGCTTGATAATCCAAATAATTGGGCAGTTCAACAGTTAATGGGTAGATACCGTCACACCAACCATCATCTTTATCATATTCGCTCACATTAAGCCAGCCACAAGCCATGCCATCGCCAAATTGTCCTTGTTCAATCGGAGCAACCGCATTCATACCAAATATTTGTGATGTTTTTGGTGAAAAGCACGGAAATACATTGACGATTTCTCTGCTGTCATTATTACCACAAAGCCAAATTTGCACCCCACTTGGGTCGGTATAACTTAAATAACTTAGCTTATCGTGCGTACTACGATGTTCAGCATATGGTAAAATTTTTTCAATAATTTCACCAATGTCATCATTTGACTCAATAATAAATCCAACTGCTGAAAAATGGCTCATTTTTTATCCCTTTTATGCGTTTAATTCAGCAAACACCCACGGTCTCTCCGCACGGGCTTTTTCTTCAAATGCCTTGATATCATCGGCATTTTGCAAGGTCAAGCCAATATCATCTAAGCCATTTAATAGGCAGTGTTTGCGAAAGCCATCTACTTCAAAGGCATATTCTTTACCGCTTGGACTAATGACTTTTTGATGTTCCAAATCTACGGTTAATTGATAGCCAACATTTTCAAAACATTTTTTAAATAATTCATCAACTTCGCTTTCTGTTAATATCACAGGGAGCATGCCATTTTTAAAGCAGTTGTTATAAAAAATATCGGCAAAACTTGGAGCAATCACGGTGCGAAAACCATACTCATTTAATGCCCAAGGGGCGTGTTCACGGCTAGAGCCACAACCAAAATTGTCTCGTGCCAACAGAATCGTTGCTCCTTGATAACGCTCTTGGTTTAATACAAAGTCAGGGTTCTTTGGGCGTTTAGAAATATCTTGACCTAAAAAGCCTTCGTCCAGATAACGCAGTTCATCAAATAAATTATCGCCAAAACCTGTGCGTTTAATGGATTTTAAAAACTGCTTAGGAATAATCAAATCCGTATCCACATTGGCACGGTCTAAGGGGGCGACGATACCGATTTGTTTGGTGTATTGTTTCATAATTTTTGCCTTTTTGTAAGGTGCGTATTACACACATAAGAGTTTTTTCTTTCAGTGGTGCGTGATACGCACATTACTTTTATTTTATCTTTTAATTTAAACTTACCAGCTATAATAAGCCGTCAAACTTGCTGTTGCCAACACTTTACCATTTAAATTAAATCCCAATACCGCAGGGCTAATCGTGGTTGGTAAATCTAGCATTTCATTTAAGGCGTACAAGGTAAAAATATAACGGTGCGGTTTGTCGCCTTGCGGGGGAAATGCCCCAATAAAGCCGTCCAATCCTGCGTCATTTTTTAATTCCAAAACGCCATTGCCAAAATCATTAGATTGACCTTTTGGTAATTCAGTCCAATCAGCAGGAATATTAAACGCATTCCAATGCCAAAACCCTGAGCCTGTTGGTGCGTCTGGGTCATACATGGTCAGCACAAAACTCTTGGTTTCGCTTGGAGCATTTTCCCATTTTAGTTCTGGGCTAACATTGCCCCCTGTGTAGCCCCAAATATTGGCGACATAGTCGCTTGATAGCGTGCTACCTTCGCTAATGTCGGCACATTTTAATACCATTTCGCCTTGTGGTTGGGCGGGTTGGCGGACTTCCAAATAAGGGTTTAAAGATAAATCGTTCATATTCAGCTCCTTTTAAAATTTGACGATATTTGGTAAGGCAGTCCATGTGATAATGAACTGCCTAACTGCATTAAGCAACTGTTCTGACATCCACAAAATGCCCATGAATTGCCGCTGCCGCTGCCATAGCAGGGCTAACAAGGTGCGTACGACCGCCATTACCTTGACGACCTTCAAAGTTACGGTTAGATGTGCTGGCACAATGCTCGCCTGCTTGTAGCTTATCAGCATTCATCGCAAGACACATTGAACAGCCCGGCTGTCGCCACTCAAACCCCGCCTCTATAAAGATTTTATCCAAGCCTTGTTCTTCAGCTTGTTTTTTGACAAGTCCAGAGCCTGCCACTACCATCGCTTGCTTAATCGTGGGAGCGACTTTTTTGCCTTTGACAATTTTAGCAGCTTCTTGCAAATCTTCAATCCGAGAATTGGTACAAGAGCCAATAAATACACGGTCAAGAGCAATATCACTCAAAGATTGACCGCCTGTTAGCCCCATGTATTGATAAGCTCTTGCCCAGTCGCTTTTTTGGACATCGTCTCGTGCGTCATCAAGCATTGGCACATTAGCAGATACAGGAATGACCATTTCAGGCGAAGTCCCCCATGAGATTTGTGGTTCAATTTCATCGCCATTGATTACCACCACTGTATCAAAATGGGCGTCATCATCAGAATGCAAGGTCTGCCAATATGCCACTGCACGCTCCCAATTCTCGCCGGTTGGGGCATAAGGACGACCTTTGACATAGTCTATCGTCTTATCATCTACTGCCACAAGACCAACCCTAGCACCGCCCTCAATCGCCATATTGCATACAGTCATACGCCCCTCAATGGACATATCACGAAATACCTGACCGCCAAATTCAATCGCATAGCCTGTTCCGCCTGCCGTGCCAATCTTGCCAATAATTGCCAAAATCACATCTTTAGGGGTTACACCTTTGCCCAATTTACCATCAACACGCACAAGCATATTTTTCATTTTTTTGGCAACCAAGCATTGAGTGGCAAGCACATGCTCAACTTCACTAGTACCAATACCATGTGCCAAACAACCCAAAGCTCCATGCGTTGCAGTATGGCTATCGCCACACACCACCGTCATGCCAGGCAAGGTCAGACCCTGCTCTGGTCCTACCACGTGCACAATGCCCTGACGCTCATCATTAATGCCAAATTGCATGACATTAAAAGCTCTACAGTTATCATCAAGCGTTTTGACTTGAATGCGAGAGATGTCATCTTCAATGCCTGATATGCCCTCTGCACGCTCTTTGGGTGAGGTAGGGACATTATGGTCAGGCGTTGCAATATTCGCCGACAATCTCCAAGGGGTGCGATTTGCCAAAGCCAAGCCCTCAAACGCCTGCGGACTGGTTACCTCGTGCAATAATTGGCGGTCAATATAGATAAGCGATGAGCCATCATCACGCTGTTTGACCAAATGGTCGTCCCACAATTTATCATAAAGCGTCTTTGGTGAATTGGTGCCTGCCATTGTTCTCTCCGAATTAATCATGGTCTGGGTTATGAATGATTTTATTATAGCATAGGTTAATGATAAATCTAATTTATCATTTTTATATTTTAAAAAAATTATGGAATGAATTATTCATTATTTATTTTACCATTTTTTATGCCAAAATACGCATTCTTGTGCAGCATACCAGACCAATTGATAAAAATATAAAATTTTTATTTATTTACAAACTTTTTTTTATTAAAATAGGCATAGTTATTTACAGGAATTTATCATGAATACCATCAATTTAACAACTTTTGTTACCGTCATGCAAACAGGAAGTATATCTGGAGCGGCAGAGAAACTATTTATTACGCAGCCTGCGGTAAGTAAACGCATCAAGAATCTTGAAAGCGAGTTCGGAGTGGCGTTATTTGATACCATTGGTCGTGGCATCATTGCCACCCCTGCAGCACATGAGCTGTTGCCTTATGCCAAAAAATGGCTAGAGGATTATGAATCCTGTCGTTCCAGTCTTCAGCATTCCAAAGAAACGGTGAGTGGTCGGCTAGTCATCGGCACAAGTCATCACATCGGCTTGCACCATCTCGCTCCTGTACTAAAACGCTTCATTCAGATGCACCCCACAGTGCAACTAGAAGTGCAGTTCATGGATTCTGAAGAAGCACATAAAGCCGTGCTTGATGGTGATGTTAGCTTGGCATTTTTGACACTACCGCCGACCTATGATTTAAGATTGAATTACCACACCTTATGGTCAGACCCACTATACTTTGTAACAGGCACCTTAAGTACACTTGCCCAAAAGAGCGGGGTTACGCTACTTCAGCTTGCCCATCACCCCGCCATACTACCTGCAGCAAATACTTTTACCAGTCAGATTACCTTAGCTGAGTTCAACCGCAGTAACCTGCGTCCTTATGCAACCATGACCACCAACCCCTTAGAATCTATCCGTATGCTAGTATCCATCGGATTGGGTTGGTCGGTATTGCCAGAGACGCTCATCAATCAAGATTTGGTTAAAATTGACATGGCAGATGACATTGAGCTACAGCGTCATCTAGGTGTAGTTACCAACCCAAATCTAACTCGTTCAGCAAGCACTCAGGCGTTACTAGATTTGCTATCTATTGCTGACATACAAGCAAAATAAAAATAAAGCAACCTAGCCCAAGTTTGGTTAGCTAACTGGCAAGCTGTTTTAAAGTAGCTTTTAGTAGGCTTGAGATGTCTATGGTTTCTAGTCCAAGCTGAGCTTGCTTGATTGCGTGCTGAGCCTCCTTTTCTTTGTAGCCTAGCCCCATCAAGGCACTTTCTACCTCAGCAATGATGTGCATTTGATTGTATTCAACCACATTTTCATCAAAAAACTCCCCATGACCGCCAAATTCAGCCACGCCACCAAATTCTACCAACTTACCTTTTAGCTCAATGATGAGCCTTTGGGCGGTTTTTTTGCCAATACTAGGAACACGAACCAATGCCGAGTCATCTTCTTGCTCTACCGCCTGCTTTAGTTCGCTGGCGGATAAAGTTGATAGCATGGCTAGTGCCATTTTTGCTCCGACGCCATTGATTTTAATCAACTTTCTAAAGACATCTCGGTCTTGTTTTTGGATAAAGCCATATAATAGTTGTGCATCTTCTCGAACATATAAATGTGTATAAATTTGCGTTTGTTCATTTAAAGACAGCTGACAGAATGACGGTATGGGCAACTCAATCTCATAACCCACACCACTTGCTGTCATCACACACGCCAACGGTGCATTCAAATAACACACCACCCCTTGAATCAGTCCCATCATAGTTTTCCAACCTTATTAACTTTAATGAATGATAAAATTAAGGGCATAACTCAATTATGCCCTTAATCTGGTTCATCATACAAATATTATTAGTAGTACTCAACCATTTTTTCAAGAGAAATTGGGCGAATCTTGCTAGCATGCCCTGCTGCACCAAATGCCTCATAGCGAGCCACACAAATGTCTTGCATTGCTGTGATTGAAGCTTGTAGATATTTACGAGGGTCAAACTCGCTTGGGTGGTCATTTAAGAATTTGCGGATTGCACCTGTGCTGGCTAAACGCAAATCGGTGTCAATGTTAATTTTGCGTACGCCGTGTTTAATGGCATCAACCAACTGATCAACTGGTACACCATAAGTTTCGCCAATTTGACCACCATTTTCATTGATGATTTGTAGCCATTCTTGTGGCACAGAACTTGAACCGTGCATCACAAGATGGGTGTTTGGTAGAGCTTCGTGAATTTCTTTGATGCGGTCAATAGCCAAAATATCGCCTGTTGGTGGACGAGTGAATTTGTAGGCACCATGTGAAGTGCCCACTGCAATGGCAAGAGCATCCACATTCGTATCGGCAACAAATTGACGAGCTTCTTCTACTGAAGTCAATAGTTGGCTGTGGTCCAGTACGCCTTCTGCACCCACACCATCTTCCTCGCCAGCCATGCCTGTCTCTAGACTGCCTAGGCAACCAATTTCACCTTCAACCGACACACCGCAAGCATGGGCCATCTTAACAACTTCACGAGTAACACCAACATTGTAATCATAATCGGCAGGCGTCTTACCATCTTCTTTTAGTGAGCCGTCCATCATTACCGAGCTAAAGCCAAGCTGAATTGAGCGTTGGCATACCGCTGGGCTAGTGCCATGGTCTTGATGCATGACAACAGGAATGTGTGGCCATTCCTCTACAGCAGAAAGGATGAGATGGCGTAGAAATGGTGCACCTGCATATTTTCTTGCCCCTGCCGATGCTTGCACAATCACAGGAGAGTCGGTTTTATCCGCCGCCATCATGATGGCACGCATTTGCTCTAAATTATTGACATTAAAGGCAGGCAGACCATAGCCATATTCACCTGCATGGTCTAGTAACTGGCGTAAAGATACAAGTGCCATATTTCTCTCCAGATGGTTAACATTGATAAAATAATGTATTATAGCAAAAATCTAAATATTTATCAGTAAAAAACTACCAATTCCAAGACAATCATCAAAAAAGCCCATAAAAATGGGCTTTGATTAGTATTGCATGAATCAGTATTTTTGCTCTTCAGGAACTTCAGCTTCTGCATTAGTAGCAGCATCTGCAGCAGCACCGACTTTCTTAGCAACTTCAGAAGTCTTATCAGCAACTGTTTGAACGCCATCTTTGGCTGCTTCTGCGGTATTTTGTGCAGCGGCTTCTGCTTCTTTGGCGACTTCAGCTGTCTTATCAGCGATGTCAGCCTTAGCAGCTTCAACAGTCTCTCCGGCTTTTTCTTTGGTCTGATCGCTACAAGCTGCCAAAACAGCAACGCCAGCCAAAGTAGCAATAAGTAATAATTTTTTCATGATAGATACCTTGTATGTTATTTTCATCTGTTCTATTGTAATTGATAAAGATGGTAGATAATCAGCAAACCATCTATCAAGCACTGCATTAAGTCAGCTCTAGTTTAGCTTTAATTGTCAGATTTTACAAGATGTTATATAACAATGTAACAAAAAATAAACAATATAAGATAACCAACAAAATCAATCGTCAATCATCTTTTGGTCAGCCTAAGCACTCGCTTCTTCCAACGCCTTAATGGCTGGTAGCACCTTGCCTTCAACAAATTCTAAGAACGCACCACCACCTGTTGAAAGATAGCTAACCTCAGACGCCACATCGTATTTGTCAATGGCAGCCAAAGTATCGCCACCACCTGCAATACTAAAGCCTTTGCTATCTTTAATTGCAAGCGATAAAATTTTTGTTCCCTCGCCAAATTTATCCACTTCAAAGACACCAACAGGACCATTCCAAAGAATGGTTTTGGCATTGGTGATGGCAGCAGCAATCTTAGTAGCACTGCTTGGTGCCATGTCTAAAATCATCTCATCACTATCAATCTCACCTACAGGCTTGTAGATGGCATCAGCCTGTTCTAGCGAGCCTAAGAAATTATCAAAATTGCTTTGTGATTTTTTGGCAACCACAACTTCACTAGGCAACAAAATATTAGTCTTTGTCATGATGCTCTTGGCAGTTTCCACAAGGTCAGCCTCATATAAAGAAGCACCGACATTCACCCCTGTAGCAGCCAAGAAAGTATTGGCAATACCGCCACCAACAATAATATCATCACAGATATCAGCCAAGCTAAGCAAAACATCAAGTTTGGTCGATACCTTTGAGCCACCTACGATGGCAAGTACAGGTGCTTGCGGTTTATCTAAGGCACGAGACAAAGCATCTAACTCTTGTGCTAATAAATTGCCTGCACAGACTTGCTTTCCGTCAGCAGCGGCAGCACGAATCACGCCTTCGGTTGATGCTTGGGCACGATGAGCAGTACCAAACGCATCCATCACAAATACATCGCACAACTTAGCATACTGCTTTGATAACTCTGGGCTATTTTTCTTTTCGCCGGCATTAAATCTAACATTTTCAAGCAAGACCACTTCATTGACTTTGGCATCAACACCATTCTCTAAATAGTCTTTAGAAAAATGTACAGGACAGTCCAACGCTTTTTGTAGATAATCAGCGACTGGTTGTAAAGAGTATTTTTCTTCAGGCTCGCCTTCGGTTGGGCGACCTAAATGCGAGCAAACAATCACCGCTGCACCTTTAGCAAGAGCGTCTTTGATGGTTGGCAAGGCGGCTTGTAAACGCACATCACTAGCAACAACGCCATCTTTGACTGGGACATTCAAATCTTCACGAATTAGTACACGCTTACCTGCCAGATCCAAATCCTGCATTGCTAAGATTGTCATAACATCACCTTAATGTTGAATTTTGGTTAAGTGTTTAGTAAAACAATACCTTTAAAGTCTCTATTGATTATAAACGAAATGACAAAAATAGGCAACCAGCTGACAGATTGATGGTTACAAGACGATGAAACAGCGTTGCAAAAAATCTTAAATTTACTCATCAATTTTTTTCTCAACTTGCATCTTATGACTTAGAAAAAGTCAGGTTCATTAAGTACGCTCACCATTTATTTTTTTGTAAATACAATGCAAGGCTATGGCATATTTTATGCAAATACATTATAATAAGCGTTCATTTTAATCAAATAGGTATTGAATGCGAAATTGTATCAGTGCTTTTTTAGCGATGACTTTGGCTGCACAAATAACCCATGCACAGACAACTACAGCCTCTTATTATGCAGATAAATTCAACGGTCGCAAAACTGCCAATGGTGAAATATTCAGCAATCAAGACATGACTTGTGCCTCCAATAATCATGCTTTAGGCACTCATGTTGAAGTTACCAATGTGAAAACAGGCGAGTCAATCATCTGTAGAGTCAATGATCGTATCGGTAAGGCAAACCGTATTGATTTGAGTAAAAAGGCTTTTGCTCAACTTGCCCCACTATCACAAGGATTGGCAAAAGTCAGCGTACAAAAGGTCCAAAAGCACACTTTAGATACTCAGTCGGATGAAAGAATTAGCTTGGCTTATAACGAGCCTTACTAATTTAGCTTTTGGTTAAATTCATACCTTTTTAATGACACACAAATAAAAGCTCTGTTAATGGGCTTTTATAATTTTTAGCGTTTATTTTTAAAAAACACCCCGAAAACATACTGCTTTTGGGGTGTTTTTTAAGTTTTTAAAAACTTACACACTCATCTTCCAATCAAAAGGCATCTCATGATGCCCACGCAGAGCCATCATTAGTGTCTGTTGCATGTGTTGCAAAACTTCAGCAGTATAAGGAATGGCTGGCGTACCCCATACAGGATCTGGCCAACGGCTGTCGTTTTGATAGCGAACGATATGATGAAAATGCAATTGTGGCACTTGATTGCCCAAAGCAGCGACATTCATCTTATCTGCACCAAAGATTTTTGCCATCTGGCTAGAGACCCAGCTTGACTCTCGTAAGAACTGCACTTGGTCGGCAGCATTCAGCTCGTAGATTTCTTTGATACCTGATACTCTCGGCACCAAAATAAGCCAAGGAAATTGACAGTCATTTATCAATCTGACAGTTGATAAGGGAAAATCCCCCACCAAAAAAGTATCCTTGGCAAGTGTTGGATGTAATTGAAACATTGCTTTTCTCTTTAATTATCAATTATGCTAAAATATGGACATTGTAGCACAAATCTACCTGTTATTGAACATTGTTAAATATTTATACATCTTAAGGCGATGCTAACTTCATCTCAACCAAATTATTTTCAAAATATTTAAGCAATTCAAAGACGGCATTTACCCTTGTAGCCACATCTTTTTCATCTTTAAAGGTGTGTTTGAGCGTTGTCGCTCCCATCATGCGATAACCATTATTAGACTGAATCAACCTAATGATGGCAAGTCCATCAATCGGCGTATCTGCCTTAAACTCTAAGGTTAGTAATTTTCCTGTTACATCAATCTTTGTGATGCCAAGCGGCATACTTTGTACTCGCATTTTATGTACCAAAAACAGATTGGCAAGAGCGGTGGGCATACCACCAAAGCGGTCAATCATCTCACTTTTTAAGTCATTAAGCTCATCGGTTTCTTGGGCGTTGGCAATGCGTTTATAGAACAACAGTCTTTCATGAACATCAGCTAGATAATCGCTAGGTATCAAGGCAGATGCGTGGATATTGATATCACTGACCAAATCAAGTGGTGTTTCTAGGCTTGGGGTCTTGCCCGATTTAATCGCTTTGGCGGCACGGTCTAGCATATCCATATACAGCCCAAAACCAATGGTCTGCATATTACCCGATTGCTCTTTGCCTAAAATCTCCCCCGCCCCACGAATCTCCAAATCTTCACTGGCCAGCATGAATCCGGCCCCAAGCGTGTTGGCACGACTGATGGCATCAAGGCGTTTTTTGGCATCGCTTGCCAAGCCTTTGATTGATGGTACAAACAAATAACAATACGCCTGATGGTGCGAACGACCCACTCGCCCACGCAACTGGTGTAGCTGAGCCAGTCCAAATTTATCAGCTCGGTTGATGATGATGGTGTTGGCATTGGGTACATCAATGCCTGTCTCAATAATCGTGGTTGCTACCAGCACATTGGTTTTTTTGTGATAAAACTCACTCATCACGCTGTATAGTTCTTTTTCTGCCATCTGTCCATGTGCCACCCCCACACGCACTTCAGGGATAAGTTTGGATAGATTTTCAGCAACTGAATTGATGCTTGCAACATCATTATGTAAATAATATACCTGTCCGCCACGCAGAATCTCACGCAAGATGGCATCTTTGATTGTCTGTTCATTTTTTTCAGCGACAAAGGTTTTGATAGCCAGTCGTCTAGCTGGTGGTGTTGCAATGATAGAGATGTCTTGCATTCCTGATAGTGCCATATTCAGCGTGCGAGGAATGGGTGTTGCGGTCATCATTAAGGTATCAACATCAGACTGAATGGCTTTAATTCTTTCTTTATGACGCACACCAAAGCGATGCTCTTCATCAATAATCATTAGACCCAAGTTCTTAAATTTCACATCATTTTGTAGTAGCCTATGCGTACCAATAATAATGTCCACCTTGCCTTCTGCTAAATCAGTCAGTGCCTTATCTTGTGTTTTTTTACCAACGAATCTTGATAAACTTTCAATTTTAATTGCCCAATCAGCAAAGCGATTTTTAAAACTGTCCTCATGTTGTCCTGCCAGTAGTGTGGTTGGTACCAACACCGCCACCTGATAGCCCGCTTGCACAGCAATGAATGCTGCTCGCATGGCGACCTCTGTCTTGCCAAAACCAACATCACCACAAATTAGCCTATCCATTGGCTTTGCTTGTTTCATATCCGACATTACGGCGTCAATGGCGAGCTTTTGGTCAAGCGTCTCTTCATAGTCAAATCCACTGGCAAACAGCTCATACTGCACCATATCTATATCAAAGCTAATGCCTTGGCGTGCATTTCTGCGAGCCTGAGTATTAAGTAGCTCTGCTGCCACATCATAAATATCGGTTAGAGTTTTTTGGCGTGCCTTATCCCACTTGCCAGAACCGATTTTTGACAACTGCACCGCCTCACTGTCTGTACCACTATACCGACCGATTAACGCAAGATTGGTAATCGGTACATAAACATTGGCATCGTCAGCATATTTAATATGAATAAATTCTTGCTCACCTTCTCCCACATCTAGCACAACCAGTCCCACATAGCGACCAATACCATAGGATAAATGCACGACAAGCGACCCTTCGGTCATTTCGCTGACTGATTTAATCAAAAAAGCCTGCGATAAGGCGTTTTGGCGTCGCTGTCTGGCATGATTTACCTGCCTGCCAAAAATCTGTGCTTCAGTAATGACACAAAAACCATGCTCACCCATCAACCACAAAACACGCTCAATGGAGGCAACAACGATTGCTAATGTATCCGTAAAAGTTGGTAACTTATCAATAAACTCACCAAAGCTACCCACCACAGTCGTGTTTAACTTACCTTTTAATAACTCCAAAACAATCTCACGCCGCCCTGCACTTTCACAAGCAAGCAGTACAGGCTCATCACACCCACGAACAAACCGAAGAAATTCATCAAGCGGTTCGTCCTGCTGATGATTGATGGGCAGGTTTGGAACAGCTTTGGTAATAACATCTTTAAATGGGGCTGATGCATTTTCTTGATTACCAAATACCACTCTAGGATAGTTTTTTAGAGATTGGAAGAACTCATTGCTTGGCAGATACAAAAAATCTGGCGGCAAAATAGGTCTATCTTTATCAAAAGCACGAGAATGATGGCGTTCATTGACCTGTGTCCAAAACTCGTGATGATAAGCAGACAATCTATCATCACAAATGACAATCGCATCATCGGGCAGATAGCTAAATAAAGCTCCTTGAGTTTGCCACTGCGATAACTCAAAAAATAGTGGCATATAATACTCAATTCCTGCCGGCGAAATACCGCTCATGACATCATTATACAGCTCAAACTTTCTGGCGGAGGCATTGGGGAATAGACTGGCAAAATTCTGACGAAAGGTCTCTTTGTCGTCTAAATCAAATTCTCGTGCCGGCAACAGACGAAAATGTTCAACCTTAGCTGTATTGGGCAACATGGCATCATCAAAAATACCATCTTGTTTTAGCTTGGCTAAATCATCTTGACTGACGGTACGCTGAGTGTCTGGATTAAATAATTTGATGGACTCTATCTCATTATCAAATAGCTCTAAGCGAAATGGCAAAGGCTGACCGACAACAAAAATATCTACAATACTACCACGCACAGCGAACTCGCCTGCCACATAGACATTATCCACCGCTTCATAGCCTGCTTTATCCAATCTGATTCTTTCATGTGCCAAATCAAAGACATCGCCAACTTTTAAATCAAAAAATCTTCCCAAAAGATGACTTGGTGGGGTGATTTTTTGCATGAGTGTCTGAATTGCCACCAACAATACCCCAGCTGTTGGCATGTGTGTCAAAAGCTCAATACGCTCCGAGATGATGTCTTGATGAACAGACAGATTGTCATAAACCAGCGTTTCATAATCAGCAAAAACATGAACCTTAACCCCAAAAAATGCAAGCTCACTAGCCAGAGTTTGTAATTCTTCTTGGTTTTTGCAAATGACTAAATGTAGCCGATTTTGTATCTTAGTATGGTCTGAAAGCCAAAATGCCAAACTGGCATCATTGCCCTGCTGATAATGAGTTAGAAAATTAGGCTGAAGTTTTGGGGTGTGAATGGTGATGTTTGTCATGAAAATCAAATTAAACAATAAAAAATAGGTCAAAAACTAGCAACATCAAAACAGATTACCAATTTTGTAGTTTTAGTTGCCATGCACGGCACTTGGCAGCGATGGTATCACTGCTGTGCGACATGATATCGGCAGTAACAGCGATGTACTCCAATGGCGTGCCCGACAGCCCATCTCGCAGTTGATAGACATTATCCAAAGCGATGCCACCAATCACACATAATGGCAAATCCAGATTGGCGGTTTTTTGTAAAGTTGGCATGGGGGCCAGTCTGACTTTTGGCTTGGTAAGCGATGCAAACACCGCACCCATTGCTCCATAAGTCGCCCCTTCTTTTTTGGCTTGTTTAAACAAAGCAATGTCTGAATGGCAGGTACGACCAATAAAAACATCCTTGCCCAATATCTCTCGTGCCACCGCCACGCTACCATCTCTTTGTCCTAAGTGTAGCCCTGTACAAAAGTGCGATGCTAACTGCAAGTCATCATTCATGACCACAGGTACATCATATTTATCTGCAAGACTTACCAAAAGTTCAGTTTCTTGATAGACAGTGGCTAGATCGTATTGGCGTAGCGTGGTCTTTCGGCGAATCTGCAACAATGAAATCACCCCTGTATCCAAAGCTCTTTCTAGCTTATCAAGCAAGGTGCTGATTTCATCATCGTTGGTTAGTAGATACAGTTTGGGGCGATTGGACTTGGTTGTTGACATATTGAACACATGACAAATAATAAAAATACGCCATTATAGCCTAAAAACTCTCGTCAAGACAATGAAAAAGCCCAGATTTCCATATCTAGGCTCATATCAGTATCAATCATATCAATGGCGATAAGCAAGCTGAGTTAGGATATTTTCAGCATCGCTCCAACGAGACTGTGAAGCATTAGCACCCAATAGGACGATGACCGCAGGTTTATTATTCACATGGGTTTCCATCACGACACAATAACCTGCCTCACGAATAAAACCTGTCTTTGAAACACCAATGGGGTGCGAACCTGAACGAACCAAACGACTGGTATTATTTGCTTTATAAGTACGATTGCCCAAGTTGTGATTGACGATATAAAAATCATAGCTTGGTGCTGTTGAAAAATTACGCAGCAACTGATAACGAGAATCCTGACTGACCGCCTTCATCATTTTCACCAAGTCATTGGCTGATGAGACATTGCGTGGATCAAGACCTGATGAATCTGAAAAACGAGTCTTGTACATCCCTAGACTTTTAGCTTTGGCATTCATCGCATCAATGAACGCATCATAACCACCTGGATAAGTGCGAGCCAATGCTTTGGCGGCTGGGTTTTCAGATTTCATAAGAGTCATCAATGCAAATTCAGAGCGACTTAGCGTGTCGCCTGCACGCAAGTTGGTGGTGGCTTTTTTTGCACCGACTAGGTCTGATGGAATGAGTGTGATTTCTTCTCGCATATCAAGACCGGCATCTAAAATAACCATGACTGTCATGACTTTGCTAATAGAAGCAATAGAGCGAGTGTCATCGATATTTTTTGAATAAATCAAGTTGCCAGATTCTAGGTCAAGGACCGCCACCGCTGATGAATTGGTACTCACCGCCAACTGGTCAAACAAAGGGGCGTTTTGATGTGATAAAGCATAAGTTGGCGTGGTTGTGGTTGGCACTTGCGTGTAGCCAAATGACCCACCCACCGTTTGAACATCGGCAGGTCTGATGGTGGTCGTGGTTTGTACTGTTGAACTGGCAGGCGGGGTCGCCTTTGAAGCAGTGATGATACGCTGATTGCTACTGTCCACCGTGAACGCATGAGTCTGAACCCCTAAGAGCATCGTGCCCACCACAGCACAATGAATACCGAGACGCTTGGTTAATTTAACATTTCTCATGATGAATCCTCAAAAACAGCGACTTTTTACTCAGCTTAAATCTGAATTTATCCACCTTTAACATAAGATGAGCTGAACAAATCCAAAATAGAACAACAGTCTATTTATTAGAATATCGACTAAGTAGCCCAAACAACAAGATAGATTTTCTTTATTTTTATTTTACCATATTTAGGCACATTATGTACGCAAAAAAGCATGGATTCTTCATAAAAAATCCAAAAAAAACCACCCCAAAATCCAATGTTTCAATCACCAAAAAAGGACAGTTTATCGCCCAAAGAATGAAAAATATCAGTTGTAATCATGTAAAATTATGCTAAACTTTTCAAAAATAGGATAACACGACTTAATTAAGTGCTTAAGGAGCTGCATGACAATCAAAGTTTTGGTGGTTGATGACCATGATTTGGTGCGTATGGGCATCGCTCGTATGCTTGATGATGATGTCAATATTGAAGTAATTGCAGAGGCGGATGACGGCGATATCGCCGTACAGCTAGCTCGTAGGCATCGCCCCAATATTGTCCTGCTTGATGTGAATATGCCCAACATGGATGGCGTGGAGGCAACTCGCCGTATTAAACAAATTGACATAAACATCAAAGTCTTAGCAGTATCTAGCCTATCGGCACAGCCCTATCCTTCCATGCTACTAAAAGCAGGTGTTGATGGCTATATCACCAAAGGAACGCCACTTGATGAGATGATTCGAGCCATCAAAAAAGTGCATGGCGGTGGCAAATATTTTAGCCACGATGTTGCCGAACAGCTTGCCCATACAGTTCTAGGCGAGCAAACACAATCACCCTTTGAACTTCTATCCGAGCGAGAAAAACAAGTTGCCATGATGGTGGTGAACTGCCAAAGTGTGCAAGAGATTGCTGACCAGTTATTTGTGAGTGTTAAGACGGTCAATACTTACCGCTATCGTATCTTTGAGAAATTGGGTGTAAATAGTGATGTTAAGCTTACCCATCTTGCCATGCGTCATGGACTAATTGATACCAAATAAACACTTGGGCATCTAGCATCATTTTAAAATAAAAAGCCACAAAAATACTTTGTGGCTTTTTATTATCAAGCTGTCATCAATCATCAAATCAACTACCCATCAAGCCGTTTAGCTATAGTGTTTGGGCATTTCATCATAAACATGGGCGTGCCACGAACTCATCTGACGTTGCATGACGGTTGCGATGGCGGCATGAATCATGCTCTGACCCACCATCTGCACATCATCACCAATGATGGCTTTTGCCTGCTCAGAAAAAGCAATGGTAACCATCGGCTCATGCTCTCTACCCACTTCTTGTAAAGTTAAGACACCGTCTTCACGCTCCACAAATTCAAGCACTGCTTCTTTGACCATCATTTCACCATTTTGGCGTTCTTTAACCAGACTTTTGGCGATGGGTTTTTTGCGTTTAACTTTTGGCTTTTTGTTCTCGCCCAAGTCCACAACTTCATCAGCAGGCTTGGCTTTTTTGGGTCTGCCACGGCGTTTAGGCTTGTTGGTATCAACATCTTGTGTTAACTCTTTGTGTATTGATTCATGTAGGTCAGGTGCTAACAGCTCTTCTTGACTAATGCGTGGCTGTTGTGTTGCCAGTTTCTTTTGTAACTCTTCTTCTATGAGAGCTTCTGCTTCTTTAATCAGACGCTTGATCAACTCATCATCTGCTTTATCAGACATCGCACAACTCCAAAGTGTTTTTTATTATTCTAATATAAGGACTACTTGGCTTTTTTCAATATCTAACGCCAATAACGCAACTTTGCCATCATGAATAAAAACGAAACAAACATACCCAAATAATAAGCCATTTTCACATCAAAGCTCTCGTCTCGGTATTTAATCGGCATGGCAATCAGTGCTGTCAAAGCAGGAATAATGATAAGCCCAACCAACCAGTTTTCAAGCACATGCAACCAACCTTGCAATCTATCGCCACCACCTAAGCGAAAACCTGACAATCCAATCAGCATGACCGCCACAATCAAAGTTAAAATAAGCCCCTTAGGAATGCCTGATGGTACAATTTTATCAGGAATAAGTCGAGTTAACATCAGCTATACACCCCCATAATAGAGAGCATGGCGACAGTGGCCAGTAGCCAACCTAGCGTCCATGCGTTTCTTGGATGAATGGTGGTCTTGCCCATTTTATTCAGTAATAAACTACCTAGCCAAATCAATGCAGGTACGACAAAAACAAAGAATGGTACAACTTTGATGGCATGACTGATGACCGCTTGCGTGTCATCACCTGCCAAGAGACGAAGCCCATACCCTGCCAAACTTAATATCAACGATGAGCAAAATAAAGCAACGGTAACACCCCAAGGAATGACACTTGAGAGCTGATGATGATTGTTTTTATCCACTTTAACTCTCTTGACTACCCACCAAAGCAAGCTCATCACGCATTGTGTTGATGACCGCCTGATAGTCATCTTTACCAAAAATTGCAGAACCTGCCACAAACATATCCGCACCAGCCTCTGCAATGGCACGAATGTTTTTGGGGTTGACACCGCCATCAATCTCTAGGCGAATATCTAGCCTGCGCTCATCTATCATACGGCGTACCGAACGCACCTTGTCAAGCGTGCCATCAATAAACTTTTGACCGCCAAAACCAGGGTTGACACTCATGATTAAAATCTGGTCAAGTTTATCAATGGTATAATCTAGATAATGTAATGGCGTGGCAGGATTAAACACCAGACCACATTGAATACCGGCATCCTTGATAAGATTTAAGCTTCTGTCAATATGCTCGGACGCCTCTGGATGAAAAGTGATGATATCCGCCCCTGCGTCAATGAATTGCTCAATCATACTGTCTACTGGCGATACCATCAGATGCACATCAATGGGTGCAGTGATGCCATAATTCTTTAATGCTTTGCACACAACCGCCCCAAAGCTAAGATTGGGGACATAATGATTGTCCATGACATCAAAATGAACAACATCGGCACCAGCATCAAGGACAGCCTGAACATCTTCGCCAAGGCGAGCAAAATCAGCAGACAATATAGACGGAGCAATGAGATATGGTTTCATGAATTTAGGTCTAATTAAAAAATTTTATTATAATGCTTTTTGGTACTTTTCACAACCAAAACCTAATCAGCACAGTGTTCAAAAATCATAAAAAACAAGCCTTTATTTAAAAGCTTGTTTTTTATTTAGATATGAGATTATCTAGTTGTTAGATAATTATTTGGCATGATAAGCAAGTTTTACACCTGCGATGAAGCCATCATTATCCTCAAATTTACCAACGATTGCTTTGGTTGGTAGTTGAGCTTGGGTATCACCAAACTTCAGATATTTACCACCCAAAGACAGCGACCATTCTGGCGTAATACTATATTTAGCACCCAGACCTACGCTATAATAACCTTTGATAGGACCTAATGAAGTAGCAGGACTGCCTGAACCACTGTCATAGCCGATATTACCTGCAACAGACAGTTTGTCAGAAATCTTCTTACCCAATCCAATTTCAGCCTGCCATTGATCTTTGTCATAGCTAACGATTGGTAATCTTACGCCAGCACTTCTGGCGGTTGCATCACCATAAGTTGGTGGACGAATGTCAAAATTGCCCCAAGGCACATAACGAACCTTGGCAGTCAGTAGTGTGGTTGGGTTTACGCCAGTTTGGAAATCTAGGTTATAAGACTCTGGCAGAGCCACACTAAAATCACGAGAAGTTACGCCTGCAACGCCCAATGCTGGGAAAACTTCATTGATGACAGAAGTATGCTCAATCTCAGAGCGATAAGTTAAAGCAGCTTTTAGAGCAATCTCAGGCTTAGAATACGAAGCACCTGCTACCCATCCGACCGCTTGGTCTTGTCTGATTTTAGCGTCATAACCCTGCGCTCTTTGATAAGCTGCACCACGCAAATGCACCTCACCATTTAGGCGTTGTACGGAAGGTCCACCATAAATTTGGAAGTTTTTGTTAGTACCAAATTTTGCACCCATCAGCATGGTTACATTATTGGTACTAATCGATACATTAGTGCTTTGACCTTTCTGATCTTCAGCGGTTTGAGTTATGTTGGCTAATGCTGCCACTTGCTTAAAATATTCTTCCCCGATTCTCTTGCCAACTTTACCATCAAGAGGCTGACCATCTAGACCTTTAACGCCACTGTCATTTCTGAATTTTTCGCCTTGTAATGTCCAAAGATGCATCTCCCGTGAAATCTGCTCAGCATTCAAATGAGAGTTAATTTTATCAAGCTCTTCCTTATTTTTCTCATAGTATGCGACACCCGCTCTAGGAGTTAGTGTGGTTTTGGCACGCTCTTGTAGCTGTTGATCACCACTTCGCATCCATTCTGCTATTCGCAAAACACTCTCAACTGGTGTTGACGCCGCTGCAGTACCTTTGGTTAGTTCTCCATAGGTAGCACCCGCACCTTGTGATACAAAGTTATTATCACCTGTGTAGTTAACATCCGCCCCAAAAGGCTCATCATACAAAACACCGATGCTAAAGCTGTCGTTGATGTCAGTTTTTACGCCATATCGGAAAAAGCCATAAGGTTTGGCAATATCACTGATGGCTCGACCTGCAGCATCTAAACCAGTAAGGTCAGCATCTACATGAATATAGACCGCCTCAGCATAAGTACCATCTTGCAAAAATGCAGTAATATCCTGTCCAGAGCGATCAAGACCTGCGGCATTTGCCGTACCAATAGCACCAACAGAAGCGATGGCTATTGCCAAAGCCTTATGATTAAAAATACGCATATTTATTCTCCATTTTTTCCTTAAAGGGCCTTAGACATTACAACCAAAAGCTAAAGACCATCCAATCCGCAAGATATAATTTTTTACAAGACATCATTGTTAACTGTCATCATAACAACTTGCGTGGTTGTATATTAAAACAAAATCATTAGTAACACAAGAGATAAATTTAAGTCATTTTCTCACTTGGTGTACATTTTATGATTTTTTATTATTTCAATTAATATCAATAGTGTGGGGGTTTGTCAGCAAGCAAATCAAACGGAGCAATACCCCCATCGTCATCATATTGATTTTGTAGATGCCGATAAATGAGTTTTAGCTGATCTTGCAAGTCCTTTAGCTTGCGATCTTGAGTAACAATAACTTCATTTAATGTCTCTACCGTACTTTCTAGGTAGGCAAGTTTGATTTGCAGATCAATCATTTGAGCATATACATCTGTCATTTATTTTTTCCAAAATTCAAAATTAAATCAAAAGTTTGCTATAATTTGTCTTATTTTAACACCGAACCGACTATTATGATACTCATCCACCTTAAAAATCTCTCTGTTGCCTTTGGTGTCTCACCTATTTTAGACCGTATCAATTTTAGCATTGATGCAGGCGAGCGGGTATGTCTGATTGGACGAAATGGCGAGGGCAAGTCCACACTATTAAAACTCATCAATGGCACTCAAACCCCTGATGATGGCGAGATTATCATTGCTGATGGCGTGCGTATCTCCATGCTTGCCCAAGATGTGCCAAATGATGATGGTACTTTGCTTGATGTGGTGATGAACGGCGATGAGAAAGTGGCGAATTTACTCAAATCCTATCACGCCCTATCCGAAAGCTGTGGCATGGGCGATATGAAAACCTGTGAAGACATGGCATACTTGCAACACGAGATTGACGCACTACACGGCTGGGATTTGGAGCGAAATGCTCGCACTTTACTTGATAACATGGGGCTAAACCCCACCGACCGCCTTTCTGAGTTGTCAGGTGGTCGCAAAAGACGAGTGCTGTTGGCTCGGGCATTGGTAGTTAAGCCTGATGTGTTACTGCTTGATGAACCAACCAACCATCTTGATGTAGAGAGTATTGACTGGCTTGAGAGCTATTTACTCAGTCAAAATTTGACCGTACTATTCATCACGCACGACCGCAAATTTGTTGATAATCTCGCCACTCGCATTGTTGAACTAGACAGGGGAAAATTATCTAGCTATGATGTGTTGCAGGGCGTGGGCGGATACGACCGTTACCAAGAATTAAAGGAGCTAGAGCTTGCTAGCGAAGCCAAATCCTTTGAAGAATTTGACAAAAAACTGGCTACAGAAGAAGTTTGGATAAGACAAGGCATTAAAGCTCGCAGAACTCGTAACGAAGGGCGAGTACGGACCTTAAAGCAGTTACGAGAAGAGCGAAAAGCCCGCCGTGATGTCGTGGGCAATGTTTCACTTACCCAAAATACCGCCGAAAAATCAGGAAAAATTGTCTGCGAAGTCAAGAACTTAACCTTAGAATATGATGGCAAAGTGTTGGTGAAAGACTTTTCAACCCTACTGATGCGTGGCGATAAAGTGGGAATCATTGGACAAAATGGCGTAGGAAAAACAACTCTCATTCGTACCATTTTGGGGCTTGATGAGGGTGCCAAAATCAATGGTTCGGTCAAATTAGGAACAAATTTATCCATATCGTTTTTTGATCAGCTAAAAGACCAATTAGATGGTGAAAAATCAGTTGCTGAGAATGTGGGACAAGGCTCTGACCATGTAGAAGTTGGTGGGAGAAAAACACATATTTTGGGCTATTTGCAAGACTTCTTATTTACACCCAACCGTGCCAGAACACCTGTTAAAGCCCTATCAGGGGGCGAAAAAGCCCGAGCATTGCTTGCCAAAAACCTACTAAGGCCTGCCAATGTATTGGTGCTAGATGAACCAACCAACGACCTTGATATGGCAACTTTAGAGCTTTTAGAAGAGTATGTGGCTGGTTTTGAAGGGACGATTTTGCTGATCAGTCATGACCGTGCATTCATGGATAATGTGGTTACCCAAACATGGGTATTTGATACAGATAAAGATGGCAACGGCGTAATAACAGAATATGTGGGTGGCTATCAAGATTACCTACTACAAAAACAACGAGCTGATAAAAACTCCTTGAAGCCAAAAACCGAAAAGTTGGAACAAGAAAAACCCAAAGCCAAAAACCCACCAACAAGCAATGCCATCAATTCGGCAAACACCCAAAAACGCAAACTGTCCTACAAAGAACAGCGAGAATTAGAAAGCCTACCCAATGAAATCGCACAGCTTGAACAAGAACAAAACGAATTGAACGAAACGCTTGCTGATGGTTTATTGTTCATCTCCGATTTGTCATTAGCCACCCAATACAGCAAAAGATTGGGGGAGATTGACGACCTGCTGATGGCGAAGTTGGAACGATGGGAAGAGCTGGAGAGTCTGGGAAAATAAGTTTGGGGGAGAATAAATGAGTAAGCAAAACTGCTGTGGGCGTGATTGTCATTCTGGCAATCATAACACCCAACAAATCAACATAAAAAAAATGCCTGATTTAACCACCACGCATAAACAAACCAGTATGGCAGATAAAGCCTCTTGGCAGTGGGTGTTTTTGCATCCCAAATATTGGGGAATCTGGCTTGCCTTAGCGATGTTTTTACCACTTTTATATCTGCCCTTACGAATGCAATTTGCCATTGGGCGGGGTGTTGGGAAGCTAGCCTATCGCCTAATCCCAAGGCGAGTAAATGACACACTAACCAATTTAACTTTAGCATTCCCCCATAAATCCGATGATGAAAAAATATTCATCGCCAAACAGGTTTTTGTCAATCAGGGCATTGGCATTTTTGAAACCCTAAACGCATGGTTTCGCCCCAATGTTTTTAAACGCACGTTTAGCATTTCAGGTTTACAGCATTTAATTACTGCCCAAAAAGAAAATAAAGCAGTGATATTATTGGGTGGGCATTATACCACGCTTGATTTAATGGGGCGAATTGCCACACAGTTTTTTGCAGTGGACTGCGTATATCGCAAACAGAATAATGCACTTTTGGAATGGTTTATTTTTAATAACAGACGACAAATTTATGATGAACAGATTGCCAATCGTGATATAAAAAAATTGATAAACCGAATAAAAGCAGGCAAGATTATTTGGTATACACCCGACCAAGATTTTGGGCTAAAACATGGTATTATGGCGACATTTTTTGGTGTGCCGTCTGCAACCATTACCGCCCAAAGGCGATTTGCCAGCATGAATAAAAAAAATCCCCCTGTATTCATCGCCTTTGACATGATACGCCAAACCCCCGACACCCTTCCTGCAGGCAAGCGACCGCATTATCACATCAGCCTATCGCCTGTGATTGATCATTACCCAAGCGATGACGAGCTAGCGGACGCACAGCGTATTAATGATATGATAGAACATAACATTAAAAAAGACATTGCCCAATGGATGTGGTTTCACAGAAGATTCAAGACACAAGCAGATGGAAGCAATTACTACGACCGAACCAATCACCCAAGCAATAAAAGATAAATAAAAAGCGGATAATACCAATCCGCTTTTTATTTATCTTTTATGTTTAAAAGAAATGCCGCCACTTCATCAAGTCCCGCCCGTTCATGTGCCTTAAAAGGCAGTCTTTTTTGGCTAACCAGCCATTTTTCACCATCAGACACCGCCAAAATATCCAAATCCATCGGCACAAGCGGACCATTCACACAGCGACCACACAAGCACTCAATTTGTTTTATTCTGTGGTAAATATCGCCAAACGCTTGAGAGTAGTTTAGGTTTAGCACAGCACAAGCATTGTGATACTCATCGGTCGTTCTTCTTGTAAAGTCCTGCCCCACCACCACAGATGAATACTGCACAGAACCAAGTTCATTTAAGGCGATAAAAGCGGTGTCAAAAGAGAACTTGGGATTATGATTGCTTCCCATCGCAATGACCACGACCGACACCATTTGGGTGAATGTAGATAAATCACCAATAACCAAAGTCTTCATTTGCTACGAGTGATACTAACACCGACACTATGGGCATGTTTGATGGCGTTAGGTTTGTGTATGGTTAGGCTAATGCTAGAACAAGGATAGCTCTTTAAGATATGTTGACAGATAGTCTCAGCGAGCGATTCGAGCAATTTGGCTTTCATCTCATGACAGATACGCTCAATATCTTCACACACCGTTTTATAATTGATGGCATACATCACATCATCTGTAACGGTAGCTTGGCTAATGTCGCAGTTAATCTTCGCATCAATCACCAAGCTCTGCTTGATGGCTTGCTCCCAATCATACACCCCAACGACCGTATCAATTTTTAAGCCCTGTATAAAAACTATGTCATTCATTGAATTTTCCATAAAATAGGTTAAGAATTTCTATGACTAAGCATATCCATGCTATACACCAAAAGCCCAAGCCAAATTAAACATAACGGCAACAATAAAGCCGTCTCAATAAACAGACCATCAATGGCATTAAAAGGCGTTTGGCGTTGCAATACCCCATAAAACGCAAAAGATAATGCCAAAATCAAACTCACCCATGGCACACCACCAAATAAAACCACTTGAATGCCAACGGCAAGCACAGCAAGGACGACAGCGATTTTTTGTAAAGGTCTTAGGCGTTCTTTAAAGAAAATGAGCGATAAACCAACACCCATTAAAGGATTGATGAAATAACCAAGACTTGCCTCCAACACCCTATCATTTGCCACTGCCCACACATAGGTAAGCCAGTTCGTACCAATCAAAAGAGCCGACACGAAAGTCAGACCAAGCCATGTTGGGTTTTGGCGAATTTGAGTAAGCCAAGCCACCCTTTTGCCAATGATAATAACAAAACTCAATACAACAAAAGTCCAAACCACTCGATGAACAATCACTTCAACAGCATGGTAGCCATCAAGCAGTTTAAAATAAAAAGGAAAATTCCCCCATATCAAAAACGCCAAAATAGCCGTCATCAGCCCTTTTGGAGTTGTAGCTATGGTAGGTTTTGTGGCGTTATTCATGGATTAACTAATCACTTGCAAATTAAGCCCTGCTTCTTGCACCAGTTTGGCAAAATTCGGAAAACTGGTTGCCACCGTCTGAGTTCCTTCAATGACAATCTCATCAGATGCCCTAAGGCTTGCCACCGCAAAACTCATCGCAATGCGATGGTCGTGATGGCTTTTAATCTGCCCACCACCAAACACACATTCACGCTCGCCACGCCCAACAATCTCAATGCCATCATCAAGCACCGTACAATCCACGCCCAAAGTCGCCAAGCCGTCCGCCATCACTTGTATGCGGTCAGACTCTTTGACACGCAGTTCTGCCGCCCCACGCAAAATGGTCTTACCAGTAGCACAAGCAGCCGCCACAAACAGCACAGGAAATTCATCAATAGCAAGTGGCACAAGGTGCAAAGGAATTTCAATACCCTGTAGTTTGCTGGATTTAATGATGATATCCGCCACAGGCTCGCCACCGACAAGTGTTTGATTGGCAAGCTGTATGTCCGCACCCATTAAGCGTAAAATATCAATAACGCCAGTACGAGTAGGATTGATGCCTACTTTAGGCAAGATAACATCACCAGTCTTGGCAATTGCCGCCGCCGCCATAAAAAACGCCGCCGCCGAGATGTCCGCAGGCACTTCAATATCACAGGCGGTTAATTGTCCACCCCCTGTTAGGCGGATTTCGTTGCCTTGTTCAAGGGGTGTTACTTTGACTTCATAGCCAAACGCTCTTAGCATACGCTCACTATGGTCTCGGGTAATTTCAGGCTCTATGACCACTGTCTCGCCATCTGCCCAAAGCCCTGCCAACATTAGGCATGATTTGACTTGGGCGGACGCCATTGGCATTTCATAGCGTATGGCACCCAGCTTTTGACCGCCTGTGATTGTTAGCGGTGCTGTGCCACGCTCGCCTGTTGTGGCTATCTTTGCTCCCATGTGTCGCAGGGGTTTTGCCACTCGCTCCATCGGTCGCTTGCTAAGGCTTTCATCGCCAATCAAGGTGCTATCAAAATTTTGGGCGGACAAAATCCCAGAGAGCAATCGCATACTTGTGCCAGAATTACCCATATCTAGGGGCTTTTTGGGGGCTTTAAGCCCATTGATACCCACGCCATAAATCGTTACCCTATCGCCATCTCGCTCTATCTTAACGCCCATATCGGCAAAGGCTTGCAAGGTAGATAAGGCGTCTTCACCTTCCAAAAAGTTGCTGACTTTTGTTACGCCATTTGCCAGTGAGCCAAACATAATTGAGCGGTGCGAGATGGATTTGTCAGGGGCGACTTTGTGCGTGCCTGTAAAGGCATCGCTTGGGGTGAGTTTGTATTTCATAGGGATTCCTAGTTTGATTATAAAGAATTATCCACCAATCCAAACTTTATCATTTTCCAACAAATAATAAAATTGTAATTCATCCGTTGGATTTTGGATATAATAAATAGAATAAGCCTGCTCTTTGATTTGATTAAACCATTTTTCAGTCTCTTTAAATTCTTGACTTGTCGTATCAGTCAATAAATCTAAATAAGTATTTTCAATATATTGTGTATCAATGCCTTTTTGCCAATTTAATTGTTCAAAATCATCAAAATATCCATCGCACAACTTTCTTAATTGATTAAGATTTGGCTTATCAATAAACTCAAAAGCATTATCATAAAAATACAAATAATCATCAATAGCACACACCACTTGTGAGCGTGAAATATGTTTTTCAAACAGCCAAATTTTTAAATAATAAGGCTTATTTAGGCTGTCTAATTGCCTTCTCCAAGATTGATAAATGTCAAACAATCCACGAAGCAGTCTTTCTTTAAATTCCCCATAAGGTTCTGGATAAATGCTATTGCCAATATGTAAATTTGAAAATGGCTTGACTCAAAATTTAACATAGTCTCTTTGGTGTTTTTGTAAATAATCCAAATTCAAATGACGATTGCAGGTTGCCCAGTCATCTATATGGCGTAAAATTCTATTTTTACCACGAACTTTTTTATAGCGAACGGCTTTCATTTTTGTTTTTTTCATAAGCAAAAAATCAAATGGTTAATTGTTTGAATTGTTCAACTTCTCTTTTTCCACCAACAACCGCCCAAAATAATCTCTGGCGTTTTTTGCTGTTTCAAAAGTGTTTAATAATTCATCAGAATTGTCATTTTCAATGGCAGATTTTAATTCATCTAAAATCGCTTGATAATTATCCAATCCCTTTAATACCGCTTCTTTATTTGCCAAAAATATGTCGTGCCACATAATCGGCGAGCTTGCCGAAATGCGACTAAAATCCCGAAAACCACCCGCTGCATAGCGAAAAATATTTAAATTTTCATCATCTTTAGCAAGTTGATAAGTCAAAGCATAAGATAATAAATGGGGCAAATGGCTGGTTAAGCTTAAAATTGTATCGTGCTTATCTGCCGTCATTAGGCTAACTCTTGCTCCCACGCCCTGCCATAGAGCTTTGATTGCACGCAAATATTTATCATCAGCATGGTTTTTGCAGATGATCAGCTCATGATTGACAAATAAATCTGACTGACGAGACAGCACGCCTGAATGCTCCGCCCCTGCAATCGGATGGGCGGGAATAAAGTTAAGATTGACCCCAAACTTTTGCTCCACCATCTGACAGGCATTCACGACATTCACTTTAGTACTGCACACATCGCTGATGATACAATCAGCGGATAGGATACCTGCAAGCTTTGCTTTGGCTAAGGTTTCAAAGATTGGTAACACCGCCTGCACAGGCACACAAATAATCACCAAATCACAATCAGGCAAAATATCGGTCAAGTTATTTGAACCATGTTCAATCAAGCCGACTTCTTTGGCAATATTTAGTGTATCTAGATTGTTATCGCACGCCACAATTTCTTTGGTCAGATGCCTATCAAGCATACTTTGAGCAAGGCTTGCTCCAATTAAACCAAGCCCAATAAAGGCGGTTTTTTGAAAGAAAACTGGTGTATGGTCAAGGTGATGTTGAGCGGTCATGATTTTTGCCTTAAGCTAACTGTGAATATTGGGCTTTTACATAAAAAGCCCAATCAACAAATTATTTGCAAAAATTACAGTACTGCTTTTGGGTATGAACCAAGTACTCGCACATCTTTTGTAATCTTGGCAATCTCATCAATGGCGGACTGTACATTATCCTCATTGATATGACCATTCATGTCAATGAAGAAGACATAAGCCCACTTATTTGGACGCTCTGGGCGAGTCTCAATACTGGTCATGGATACGCCATGCTTTTTGAGTGGTTCTAAAATCTCAATCAAAGCACCTGCACGGTCTGGGCTTGATACCACGATGGAAGTCTTATCTTGACCGCTTGGCGATACCGCTTCATGACCAATGATGAGAAATCTGGTGGTGTTATTAGGATTGTCCTCAATATTTTCGTACAGCTTATGTAAGCCATATTCTGCCACTGCCACATCACCTGCAATGGCGGCAGAGTGCCATTCGTGCTGTAAGCGTTTGGCTGCTTCGCCATTTGATGATACCGCCACTCGCTCCACATTTGGAAAATTGACATCAAGCCAATGGCGACATTGTGCAAGGGTTTGCTGATGAGCATAAATGCGACTTAGACTATCAACTTTGGTGTGTTCTGCCACCAAGAAGTTATGATGAATAGGCATCTCCACTTCACCAATGATTCTAAGGCTTGACCCCAAAAACGCATCTAAGGTGTGATTTACCACGCCTTCTGATGAGTTCTCAACAGGCACAACGCCATACATGGCAGCACCAGATTCAACCTCACGGAACACATCTGTGATGGTTGCAAGCGGTACGGTAGTGGCTGCTTTACCAAAATGTTTTAATGCGGCAGCGTGCGTAAATGTGCCAATAGGACCCAAGAAAGCGACTTTTTGAGGGGCTTCAAGCTCTAGACAGACAGACATAATCTCACGAAATAAGCGTGCCATTTTTTCGCCAGACAATGGACCTGTGTTACGAGCCATGACTGCTTTTAGGACTTGAGCTTCTCGTTCTGGACGATAAAAGATTGGATGGTTTTCGTGGTCTTTTTTGGCACGGGCGACCTCTTGAGCAATGGTAGCACGCTCATTGATTAGTGATTGAATTTGCTCGTCAATACCATCAATCTTATGACGCAAATCTTTGATTTTGCTGGCATCTAAAGAAGTGTTATTATCTGTCATGACGATTCCTTGAGATTAAAGTAGTCAATGAAATATTGGTAATAATACCATGATTTTTGAGAATTATTAACCAAAAAAGCATAAAATTTTTTTATTGATGGCGATTTTATGATTAAACAAGGTGATTAAAAATAACACATCAATAGCATAAAGACATCGGTTTGCTTGGCTTGATATTATCAAAGCACAATCCCATATGGATTTAATGATTTTTTAATAACCTAAAGATTGCCCATATAAAAAACCAAGCGATATAGATAGCTTGGTTTTTTATATGTAATCACTGATGGCCGTAGGATAGCCATTAGTGATTACCAAATCAGACTGTAGGCACTATCTTGGCTAATAAAGCCGTCAGGGATTTGACCATTGGCTGCCTGCCAGCGAGCAAATGCTCGGCGGGTATTTGCCCCTGCAACACCATCAACACCACCTGTGTCAAAACCCTGTGCAGTTAAGGTTCTTTGTAAGACTTGAATCTGCGTACGAGACAACGGCTCTTCATGGGTTGGCCATGATGCCACCAAGCCACTACCACCACCGATGCGTCTGGCAAGTAGTGATACTGCCAGAGCATAACTTGATGAGTTGTTGTATATTCGAATGACATTGAAGTTTTGGGTCAATAGCAATGCAGGACCATGTATCCCCGCAGGTAGCCATAGTTCAGCCATTGCCTGACCGCCTAAGTACTCATCTGTCATTGAGATTAATCCTGCTTGTCGCCACGCATCCAAACTTTGCTTTGTATCTAGGAGCTGATGATTAAACCCACTGGGTATAGAGACTTCATAATAAGGCATCAGACCTGATATCCAGCCTGAATTTTTTAGATAGCTTGCGGTTGAATTTAGTGAATCCCCAATACCCCAAGGGCTGATTTGACCGTCTTGATTACCATCAATACCTTCTTTAATCCATGTACTTGGGATAAATTGGGTATGCCCCATGCCACCTGCCCAAGAACCCTTAAGCTGTGGGATATTAGCATCGCCACGATTCACCATAACAAGCATGGCAATCAGCTGACTTTCAGCAAACTCTCGGCGGCGACCATCATACGCCAAAGTTGATAAGGCATTCACCAAATCCATGTTGCCCATGCCTGCACCAAAAGATGACTCCATACCCCAAATGGCAGCGACGATTTCTTTTGGTACGCCATAGTTGGACTCAGCATTATTAAAGGTTATTGGGTACTGGGCAATCTTGGCACGACCTTGTTTGATACGACCTGTTGATGTCGCAGCATTTACATACTCCCAAGGCATTTTTGTAAATTCTGCCTGTGAGCGGTCAAGATCAATCACTTGTTGATTTAGGCTAGCACCATTCATCAAAGCATAGACTTGATCTGCCTGATAGCCTTGATTGATGGTGCGTGCGATAAAATCTTGTTTCCATTCATCAAAGCTGGCATAGTGCTGTTGTGCTTGTTGAATCTGCAAAGGTGGTTTGACTTGTTGAATCTGCACAGATGGTTTGATTTGTGGTTGTATGACTGGCGTCTGCACAATCACTGGCTTTGGTGTGGGGGTATTGGCACCCACCACCTGAATGGGTGGTTTAACAGGAGTGGTACTGGTACAAGCAGATAACACTGCCATGCTTAGTGCTGAGACGATAAATAATGGCTTATTAAAGTTCATAAGATTACCACAAATACTAAAAAGGGGCTACTTTAACGCACAATCAAAAAAATGTCGAATAATTTTTTGGTTATTCTTGGCTAAGACCAGTAAGTTTGAAATGATAAAACACCATGAACACCAGCTCATAGAATAAGTCGCAAAACAACGACCTAATTTATCACACAAACGGTTACAACATCAGTTAGTCATCAGCGATACCAGTGATATCAACAGGCGTCTCAACAATGGCAACGCTTGTATTCTTGGCAGCATCATTGCGTCTATTTTGTAGGGCATTTAGATAAGCTTCATCAATACCGCCTGCAACATAGTTACCATCAAAGACTGAGCAATCAAATTCATTGACGCTGCTATATTTTGTATTGTTTACCGCCTCAATCAAATCATCTAAGTCTTGGAAAATCAAACGATCAGCACCAATAATCTTGCAGACTTCTTGGACGCTACGACCTGATGAAATTAACTCACTACGAGACGGCATATCAATGCCATAAACATTGGGGAATTTAACCTCAGGGGCAGCAGAGGCAAAGAACACATTTTTAGCACCTGCATCTCGTGCCATCTGAACAATTTCATGGCAAGTTGTACCACGCACAATAGAATCATCCACCAATAGAACATTTTTATTTTTAAATTCAAGTGGAATGGCGTTTAGCTTTTGTCGGACGCTTTTTTTACGCTGTCCTTGACCAGGCATGATAAAGGTCCGCCCAATATAGCGATTTTTATTAAAACCTTCACGATATTTGACATTTAGGTGTGTGGCAAGCTCAAGAGCTGAGTTGCGTGAGGTGTCAGGGATAGGGATTACCACATCAATGCCGTGATCTTCACCCCACTCACGAATGATTTTTTGGGCGAGTTTTTCGCCCATACGCATACGAGCCTTATGCACCGATATATTATCAATGATAGAATCAGGACGAGCAAAATACACATACTCAAAAATACAAGGGGTATGTTTGACATCTTTAATGCACTGCTTGGTGTGTAGATTATGCTCTAAATCAATAAAAATTGCCTCACCAGGGGCAACATCACGCACCATCTCAAAACCCAGTGCCTGAATGGCGACCGACTCAGATGCCACAACATACTCCACCCCTTTTTCGCCAATTCTTTGACCATAAACGAGCGGACGAATGCCATTTGGGTCTCGAAACGCCAATAGCCCATGCCCTGCAATAATTGCTACCACACCATAAGCACCTTCACAGCGTTGATAGACGGCTTGTAATGCCTCAAAAATATCATTTGGAGCAAGATTGGTCTTGGTGGATTTTTGCAATTCATTAGCAAAAATATTTAAAAGAACTTCAGAATCTGAACCAGTATTTAAATGGCGGTGGTCATTTTCAAATAGCTCTTTGGCAAGCGTATCAGCATTGGTTAAGTTGCCATTATGTGCCAAAGCGATGCCATAAGGCGAATTCACATACAGTGGCTGAGCCTCAGCAGTGCTTGATGTACCTGCAGTTGGGTAACGCACATGACCGATGCCAAAATTACCCACCAAACGCACCATGTGTTTGTTTAAAAACACATCTCGAACCATGCCATTGTCTTTGCGTAGATATAAACGACCATCTTTTAAGGTAACAATACCTGCTGCATCCTGCCCACGGTGCTGAAGCATGGTTAGACCATCGTATAACATCTGATTAACAGGCTCATGTGCCACAATGCCAATTACACCACACATAGTTCACTCCATTAAGATGATTGATAAGGATTTTGAATTTGTTGCCATGCTTCGCCCAGCACTTCTTTTAAGAGTTCTGTGGCAATCGGAGCTAATGGCAGTAGATTTTGTGCCAAAATAGAATCTTGCCAATTTGGCAGGTAAGACAATAGTGGCGATGTAACACTAAGAATGACCAATACTTTTAGAACGCCTGTTATAATGCCAAGCACGCCACCTAAGATACGGTTAACAAAGCCTAAATGCAGGCTTTTGGTGATGCTGTTTAGCATGAGTGCAACGGCGTGCGTCATGGCAATGACCACCAATACCACCAGTAAGAATGCAGCTGCAATTTGTAAGACGGTATTGTCTGTCAAGATATTTAGCATGGGGGCAATGTCTTTGGCGGTGCGTGATGCAATCACTAATGCCAAAAACCAAGACACCAAAGAGACTACCGACTTAACAAATCCAGCCCCAAAGCCACGCCACATATCTAAAAGCACCACAAATAAGATGACAATGTCAATGAAAGTCATTGACTCTATCAGTCCATTCATGTGCGGTCCTGATGGTTTGCAATCGCTTGTACGCAGTCGCCCACCAATGCAGGACCTCTATAAATTATTCCAGAGAAAATCTGCACAGCTTTTGCTCCTGCTCTGATTTTTTTGGCGGCAAGCTCTCCTTCGTCAATGCCACCCACACCAATCAAATCCACCTTATCCAACAGACGGTCATGAAACATGGATAGGATTTTTGTGCTGATATGACTCACAGGACGACCCGACAACCCACCTGACTCATCAGCATATTTATAGTCTTCCACACCCACACGAGACAGCGTTGTGTTGGTAGCAATCAGACCATCTATGTCAAATGATAGTACCGTATGAGCAATCTCATCAACTTGATATTCGTCTAAATCAGGGGCTATTTTTAGAGCAAGTGGTACATAAAAACCGTAATTATTCGCCAAGCGTGTATGGCAAGTTTTGATGCCATCTAACAGAGCAGATAAAGCGTCGCCACCTTGCAGACTTCGCAGGTTTTTGGTGTTAGGACTTGAGATATTGATGGTGATGTAACTGGCATAAGGATAGACTCTCTCAAGGCAGTAAACATAATCATCTAAGGCGTTTTCAACAGGAGTGATGGCATTTTTGCCGATGTTGATACCAAGTACGCCTTGATATTTGGATCGCTCTATGTTTTGAATCATCTTATCGACGCCATCGTTATTAAAGCCCATGCGATTGATAATCGCCCCTGCTCGCTGAATGCGAAATAATCTTGGTTTGTCATTGCCCGACTGTGGTCGTGGCGTTACCGTACCAATCTCTAAAAAGCCAAAACCCAACTCACTTAAAGCATCAATGTGCGAGCCATTCTTATCTAGTCCTGCCGCCAATCCCACAGGATTAAGTAGCTTTACCCCCATGCAAGTGGTAGGTAGTGCCTGCTTGGAATAGCCAAAACCAAGCAGACCTGCATGATAGGCCTTATCCAGCATACTTAGGGTAAGTTCATGTGCATACTCTGGCTCCATATTAAATAAGAGCGGGCGAAGTAGTGCATACGACATAAAGACAAACTCCCTAAATCAGATAAGTAAAAAGAAAAATCGTTTAATTATAACACAGCTACACCGCCTGCGATATAGCTTTTCATGAACTTTGTGAATAAAAGATAAAGAGTTGTCAATTCACCCCAATTCAAATTAGTAACCGCTCATTGCACCCTTGTGCTGTGCCATTGTGCGACATTCCAAATCCAGTAATGTTCTTTTGATGTGAACCCCACCTGTATAACCACCAATACCACCATCTGATGCGATGACTCTGTGGCATGGCACGACAATACTGATGGGGTTTTTGCCATTAGCATTAGCACAAGCACGATAGGCAGTAGGCTTGTTGATGTTTTGAGCAAGCGTGGCATAACTGATGGTTGTGCCATATTCTACAGCTTGCAAAGCCTGCCAAACTGACTGTTCAAATGCCGTGCCATAAGACAAATCCAGTGGTATATCAAAGACTGTACGGCGTCCTGCAAAATACTCATCCAGTTGATTGATTGTCATCAAAGCGACCGCTTGGTCTAAATCAAAAGCATCTAGAAAGTTATGCCCAACCCAAAGGCTACTTTCACCCACCTTAGCAAGCAGGCATTGCGTCTTGCCATCATACCAATCTAGTAAAACAAGCCTACCATCTTTGATGGTTAAGCTGATGGTGGGCAACTGATGTGGTGGTGTGTAATGCGTGCTAATGATAGCCATATATTTATCCTAACCGATTGTAACATACATAAACAATTAACCACTGCCTTAAACAGCCAACAACCATCTGATAAATAAAAACCAAACACCTTATCAAGCATTCAAATCATAAAAAAATACCGTAAAATCATTATTCTACGGTATTTTAATTTATTTTTCTTCATCAAATAATGCTTCAACAAACTCATTTGGATCAAATGATTGCAAATCATCAATTCCTTCGCCCACGCCAATATAGCGAATCGGCACATTGGTGTTTTGGGCGACATTAAAGACTACCCCACCTTTTGCTGTACCATCTAGCTTAGTAATACTGATGCCTGATAGCGGTACAGCTTCAGAGAAAATCTGCACTTGATTGATGGCGTTTTGACCCGTGCCAGCATCTAGAACAATCATCGTTTCATGCGGGGCTGTTTCATCGGCTTTTTTCATGACACGAACAACCTTTTCAAGCTCGTTCATCAGATGTGTTTTATTCTGCAATCGCCCTGCTGTATCGGCAATCAACACATCAATACCCTTTGCACGAGCCGACTGCATGGCATCAAAAACAACCGATGCACTATCCGCTCCATGACCTTGTGCTACCACAGGAATGTCATTTCTTTCACCCCAAATTTGTAGTTGTTCGGTGGCGGCTGCACGAAAAGTATCGCCTGCAGCAAGCATGACAGATTTACCCTCTGCTTGTAGTCGTTTGGCAAGTTTGCCGATGGTGGTGGTCTTACCCACGCCATTAACACCTACCATTAAGATAACAAAAGGTTTTTTGGTGGTATCTATAACCAGTGGCTCAACCTTAGGAGTAAGAATCTCCACCAACTCTTTTTTTAGGGCTTTATATAGCGAATGCGAATAAATCAAATCGCCACGAGCGGTTTGTTCGGTCAAGCTCTTGATGATGCGATTGGTTGCATCAACGCCAATATCAGCAACAAGTAATTGATCTTCCACCTCTTCTAAGAGTTCATCATCAATCTCTTTACCACCAACCAAAGCAGTCATCAGCCCCTCTGTTAGGTTTTTGCTAGACTTGGACAGTCCTTGCTTCATGCGGCTAAACCAGCCTTGTTTTTCGCTCATGAGTTACTCACTGTTTATTTTTGTTTATTATTCAAGCATTCAGGAAATAAAAAGAATACTATATTATACCAATGGCATGATGGGTACAACCACCTCTTTTTGCTGATTGTCGTTACCAATGACCTCATGGCGTGCATCATCTTCATTCTCAGCCAATGATGGCTGTGTGGTCAGTGGTACGAATTCATCAAGCTCTTTTAACTCATCAGATGACTCTTTAAGATTGGCATCGGATTGATGAATGGTATTTTTGATGTCTTTCATGTTATTACCTATTGTTCATTATTATAGCACAACTTAGTCACATCACAACTTAGGATAACCGTAAGCCATGTGCAACTTATCATTACCTTGTTTTATCATGACAAACTGTTTGTGATATGTAAGTTTTACTAGCAAGAGTATTTGCTTTTATTTATAATGCTAAAGCCACTACATAAGGACAAATGAACTGTATTTCAAGCACGGCCATATCTCATGTGCGAAATGATTCATTTGGCATGACTGTAAATTTGACCGTTATTTACTTATTTATTCTTTTATTCAAATGCAAGGAAACTATGATGAAATATCGCAATCACACCATTTCTATCATCATGCTAACAACTGTCATCAGCCTACTTAGTGCTTGTCAGTCGCCCAACGGCATTGCCATCAAACCCACTGCAAGCGTCATGGTCGGAACAGGTCTTTAATTGACCCATTCAACTGTAGCCAACAAAACCAAACCATTTAAACAAAAAAAGGCATAAGACCAATGACACTAATAATCTCAAAAACACCCATCATTAACAAGCTCCCTATTGTCATGGCAATCAGTGCTCTGCTGACCGCCTGTCAAAGCCTACCCCAGCTAACTGAGCAGTCAAGTCAAATCAAAGTTACCACCGACAATGTTCGCCAAACCCATCCATATGAACAAAGTGTGCTAACCAATGGACTAACCATCGTTACCAAGACCGATCGCCGCTCTCCCATCGCCATGACACAAGTATGGTACAAGGTCGGCTCGGATGATGAGCCGATTGGCAAAGGTGGTATGTCGCATTTTTTGGAGCATATGATGTTCAAGGACAATGCCCACCTAAAACGCACGGATTATAACCGCTTGATTGCTGAGTTTGGCGGTCAAAACAACGCCTTTACTAGCAATACGCACACAGCATATTATGAGTTATTTCCTGCTAGCTACTATCCCCTTGCCATGCAAATGGAAGCTTTTCGCATGAGAGATCTGCACCTAAAAGATGAAGAGGTTGCCACCGAAAAAGAGGTCATCAAAGAAGAGCGACGCTTGCGTGTTGATGACAACCCCCTATCAAAAGCTTATGAAGAATTCTCCAAACTTAGTCAGCCAGACAGCCCAAAATCACGCCCTGTTATCGGCAGTATGCAGGATATTGACAATCTAACAACCCAAGATTTACAAAATTGGTATGACACTTATTACGCCCCAAATAATGCTACGCTTGTTGTCGTAGGAGATGTTAGTCATGATGAGGTGGTAACAGCTGCCAAGCGATATTTTGGCAACAAAAAACCTGCCGACATACCCCAAAGAAAACTACCAAGGCAAGCCAGTCATCAAGGCTATCGCCATGCCATCACACATCAATCGGTCAAAGTACCAAGCCTGATGATGGCATTTAATGTGCCAACACTCACCACCAGCGATAAGACCACCTCTTATGCCCTATCCTTGTTTCAATACATACTAGATGGCGATATGTCTAGTTATTTTGAGCGTGTGCTTGTGCGTGAAAAACAGCTGTTTAGTCGCATTTCTGTATCTTATGATTCCTATGAGATGGGCGATGGACTATTTTTTATTGAAGGCGTACCCGCTCATAGTGTATCGCTACAAGATGCCGAAAACGCCATTTTGCAAGTCATAGAGAATGCCAAAAATACGCCAATTACCGATGATGAAATGCAGCGTATTAGCACCTCTCTCATCTCTGCTCTAACCTTTACACAAGATAGCATTAGCACTCAGGCACAGATGATAGGCGGTTTGGTGAATATGGGGCTACCTGCTGACAGTTATGACAAACTACCTGATGAAATAAAAGCCATCAGCCCTCAAGATATTCAAAAAACAGCAAGGCACTATCTCACTAAAGATAATTTGACTAGCATGTACATACTACCCAAAACCGACAATACGCCATCAGCAGACAATAAATAACCAGGAATACATCATGACTCAACGACTATCCTCCCTTTGGCTATCGCTACTCATTAGCATCATGGGTACAGCTCATGCCAACGAACACCAAAATGCCGAACGCATTGACTTTAGCAAGCCACTACCCGTACTTGATAGCCTAAAACAAGTACAAGAAAAACAATTCACCCTGCCTAAGTTTGAGCGATTTACTACTGATGGTGGCATACCTGTTATTTTTACACAGCTTGATGGATTGCCAATGGTTGATATCAGCGTTGATTTTCAGGCAGGTTCAGCATTTGATAGGCAGGTGCGTACCGATGCTTTAGGCGTAGCAAACATGACCGCCAATCTGTTGACCAAAGGGGCAGGAGAACTTGACGAAGAAGCATTTTTATTGGCAAAAGACAGGCTTGGTATTCACCTAAATGCAGGTGCTACCAAAGACACCTTAGGAATCTCTTTGCGTAGCTTAAATCAAAATAAGACTTTATATGATGCACTCAGTTTATTACAAAAAATGCTCAGTCAGCCAAACTTTGATGCCTCCACTCTTGAGCGTGAAAAATCTGAGCTCATCAGCAGTCTAAAACAACACGAACAAAACCCAAGCTATCTTGCCGCTCGTGCATATCAGCAGGCACTATACCAAGACCATCCGTATGCCACACTCACCACAGGCGATATCCAGACAGTAAAGACATTGTCAGTTAATGACATCAGAAATTTTAGAGATAAATTTTTGGTTGCTCAAAATGCCGTCATCACCATCACAGGCAATCTTAGCCAAGCGGAAGCAAAAAATATCGCCAATCAAATCGGTGCATCTTTGCCAAGTGGTCAAAAAGCACCAATGCTACCCTCACCCACCAAAGCAACTGCCAAACACATTCATGTGCCACATGACAGCACACAGACAAGCATCATCATGGGGCATTTGGCACCAAAAGTGGCTCGAACACAAGCAGACTTCTTGCAAAAGACACATTTTTCATTGGCAAATACTGCATTAGCAGGCGGTAGCTTTAATGCACGCCTCATGGATGAGATACGAGAAAAGCGAGGCTATACCTATGGCATCTATGGGCGAAATGTCGCCATGAATGTTGCTGGTCATTATCAAATCAGCTTCTCAACCAACGCCAGTCAGGCAAAAGATGCCATCAAAGCAACTCGAGCGGTGATTGATGATGCCATCACGAATGGTATTTTATCGGACGAGCTTAACTTGGTTGCCAATCAGCATACCTACCAACACCCCATGAGTTTTGCCAGTAATGCTAGCATACACGCCCTAGCTACCACAATGAACATACATGGTTTGCCTGATATTTATGCCAATGGCGAGATTGACCGAATCAAGCAGGCAAGCCTAGATGATGTCAATCAAGCCCTAAGGCAGACCATTCACCCTGATGACTTTATCATCGTAACAGTCGGTCAAGACAAGCCAGACCTATCCGATGTCTTAAAAACAAATCTCAATAATCAATAGACACCCTTAGCCATCACTTTGATGATAAAAATCAATCAAACAATAAAAAGACAGGCCATCCCTGTCTTTTTATTGTTTGATATTTATAGCCACAGATAACAAAATCATTAAATGATGCTTTTGTTATCATGACAATATAACTGCAAATAAACTACAAAACCATCGCCGCTATCCAACCAAAGATAATAAGTGGGATATTGTAGTGAATGAAAGTTGGGATAACCGTATCTTTGATGTGGTCATGTTGCCCATCAATATTAAGACCCATGGTTGGACCAAGCGTAGAATCAGAAGCAGGTGAACCAGCATCGCCCAGTACCCCTGCCGTCGCAATGAGTGCAACAGTTGCAGGCATACTAAATCCCAATGCCAAGCATAGTGGTACATAAATAGCTGCCAAAATAGGCACAGTAGAAAATGAAGAGCCAATACCCAGTGTTACCACAAGTCCAATAAGAAGCATGACCAAAGCAGCAAAACCTTTGTGATCTCCAAAAACTTCCATCGCCCCTGTAACCAGTACATCAATTTGCCCTGTTGCTTTCATTACCTCAGCAAAGCCTTGAGCACTAATCATGATAAATCCAATCATTGCCATCATTTTGATGCCATCATTAAACACACCATCTGCCTCATGCCATCTGACCACACCAGATGCCATGAAGACTGCAAAACCTGCAATCGAACCGATGAGCAAAGAATCTGTATATAAATGGGTCATGAATGCAATGATGATGGCAACCAAAGCAATGACGGCACGGTAGCGACTTGATTTATTATGTGTTTTTGGGGCATCGTTTGCACTCTGTGGCTGTATGTCCTGATACACTCTTGGCTTGCGATAACTGACAAAAATCGCCGTCAAAAGACCCAGTAGCATACCCAACGCAGGAATTGCCATAATCTGCATGATGGATGCACCTGTCGTATCCATGCCTGCGTCGCTGACATTTTTTAAGATGATTTGATTTAAAAAAATATCGCCAAAACCGTAAGGAATGAACATATAAGTATTTACCAAACCAAAGGTAATAATACAAGCAACAAGCCGTCTGTCTGTCTGCAAGCGATTTAATAACAATAGCAAAGGTGGTACAATCAACAGAATGAATGCAATGTGAATAGGAATTAAATTTTGACTAAATATCGCCATCACAAAAATGATGGCAAATAGCATCCACTTGACAGCTTGGCTTGCACCTGCATTATTTAAATGAGAAATCATACCATCTGCTAGCAACTTGGGTGCACCCGAGTGAGCAATCGCCATTGCAAATGCCCCCAAAATGGCATAAGATAAGGCAATCTGTGCTCCATTTTTCAAGCCCTCTTGAAAAGCATTTAAAGTGTCGGCAATCGGCAAGCCCGCCAAAAGACCGCCAATCATTGCTCCAATAATTAAACTCAATACGACATGAACTCGAGCTAAAGACAGCCCAACCATCACGACAATAGCGACTAATACTGCATTCATGATTATTTTCTTAAGTTAAAAAAAGATTGCACAATTATAACTCATTTTATACAAAATTTTAACCAAAACGAACAATCAATCATGTACAACTACTTTTTTTGTCAATAGACAGCAAAACTTAACCAAATAAGACAATCTTAAACCCAATAAAACCGCCTTTAGCAAGTTGTCTGACAAGTTTTTTTAGAAAAAAATGGGTTCTGCTTGCATTTTTGTCATATTGCCACCATAAATAGCCCACACAATAATATAAACAAAAAAGGAGAACTTCATGACTGATGAAGCCCTAGATTTTTCAGTTGAATCAAATAGCCTGCCCCTGCTTGCTGTTCGTGATGTCGTGGTCTATCCACATATGCAGATTGCCCTTTTTGTGGGGCGTGAACAGTCCATTCATGCCATCAAGACCGCCCAAGAGGATTTTGGCGACAACATTTTGGTTGTCTCCCAAAAAGATTCCTTAAGTGAAGACATCGATACTAACAACCTGCACAAGCACGGCACTGTCTGTCGCATCATCAGCACCATGCCACATGATAATGATGACGGCTGCCTAAAGGTACTTATTGAAGGTTTGTATCGTGCCCAGATTGATGAAATTGATGAGGCATTGATGGCTACTTTTCATGAAGCCTTGATTGACAATCCCCTGTCCGATGATGAACACGAGGCACATCATGCAGTCTTGCTTGAGCTTTTTAGTGATTATGCTGAGGCATCGTTACGCAACGCTCGTGAGATTATCCGAGTAGCCAGTCGCATTGACAATCTGCTTGAGCTGATTTATTTCATCGCCACTCGAGTATCCATGAAGCTAGAAGCCAAACAAAGCATTCTAGAAGACGACGACATGATGTCGTACTATGTGGCCTTGACTGAATTTTTTACCAACAATAAAGCCGAACGCACACTAGAAAACGAACTGCAAGACACAGTGCGTAAGCAAATGGAAAACAACCAGCGTGAGTATTTTTTAAATGAAAAAATGAAAGCAATTAAGTCAGAACTGTCCGATTTAAATGACGGTGCTGATGACGAAGATGGAGAGCTTGAAAAACGCCTAAAAGAAGCTGATTTGCCCGATGATGTTCGCAAAAAAGCCGAAACCGAATTTAAAAAACTAAAACAAATGCCTTCAAGCTCATCTGAGGCAAGCGTTGTGCGTGGCTATGTTGAATGGATACTAGATACCCCATGGAACAAGGCAAGCAAGGTCTCTATTAATCTAAATAAAGCCAAAGAAATTCTAGATAAAGACCACTATGGGCTAGATGATGTTAAAGATCGCATTTTAGAATACCTAGCGGTGCAGTCTCGTGTCAAAAAATTGCGTGGTCCTATCCTATGCCTTGTGGGTCCTCCTGGTGTGGGTAAGACATCTTTGGGCGAGAGCATTGCTCGCTCTACAGGTCGCAAGTTTGTGCGTATGGCATTAGGTGGCGTGCGTGATGAAGCTGAAATTCGTGGGCATAGACGCACCTATATTGGAGCGATGCCAGGAAAAATCGTGCAATCTTTAGCAAAAGTAGAAGTTAAAAATCCGCTATTTTTGCTTGATGAGATTGACAAAATGGCTCAAGATTATCGTGGCGACCCTGCGTCCGCCCTACTAGAAGTGCTTGACCCATCACAAAATAACAGCTTTAATGATCATTATCTTGACCTAGATTTGGATTTGTCAGAAGTGATGTTCATCTGCACTGCCAACAGCATGAATATACCTCCAGCCTTACTTGACCGCATGGAAGTGATTCGTCTGCCAGGCTACACCGAAGACGAAAAAATGAACATCGCCCAAAATTATCTAACACCAAAAGCTCTAGAACAAAATGGGCTTGGCAAAGATGAGCTTGATATTACTAATGATGCCGTTCTTAGCATTATCCGTTACTATACTCGTGAAGCAGGCGTGCGTAATTTGGAGCGTGAAATCAATAAAATTAGCCGTAAAGCGGTGCGTTCACAGGTGGAAACTTATGGCATCAAACCCAAAAAAGGCACAAAAATTGAGTCATTGTCTGTAACGGACGATAACATTGCTGACTATTTGGGCGTTAAGCCTTTTGACTTTGGCTTGGCAGAAAAAGAGCCAGAAGTTGGACGAATTACAGGGCTTGCGTGGACATCTGTGGGCGGTGAACTACTGACGATTGAAACCGCCACCATGCAGGGCAAAGGCGAACTTGTCTTTACAGGGTCGCTTGGCGATGTCATGAAGGAATCTATCCGAGCTGCCATGAGTGTTGTGCGTGCAGGTGGCGAACGCTTTGGCATCAGTTATGAAAAATTCAAAGACACTGATATTCATGTGCATATGCCAGAAGGAGCGACGCCTAAAGACGGACCTTCTGCAGGTATCGCTCTCACCACTGCCTTAGTATCCGCCTTTACAGGCATTGCCATTCGTGCGGATATCGCCATGACAGGTGAGGTTACATTGCGTGGCAAAGTGCTAAAAATTGGCGGACTAAAGGAAAAACTACTTGCTGCTCATCGTGGTGGCATCAAACATGTACTAATCCCTAAGTCTAATGAGCCAGACCTTGCCGACATTCCTGATAATGTCAAAGAAAGCTTAACCATTCAAGCGGTTGAGACGATTGACGAAGTGCTAAAAGTCGCTTTGGTCGCCCCACTCATGCCCTTAAAACCAGCACTAACCGTTAAAGCAGAAGAACAGGCTTTACGCAGCTAAAGCCATCAAAAATAAAGCCCAAAGTAAAATTTGGGTTTTATTTTTATGGTTTTTCATTTAAACTATATCTTTTTTTATTGAATGTACTCATGAAATCTTTGCTTGATTTTTTACCGCTGATTATTTTTTATGTGCTTTACAAAAATACCGATAAAGCAGATGCCAACCACCCCCTACTTGCCATCTTTGGGATAAGTGGTGGCGTGGATAATAATCACATTCTGGTTGGGACATTAGGCTTGGTGCTGGCAACGGCATTGATATATGGCTATTTATTCATCAATCAAAAATTTCGCCTAGAAAAACAGCAATGGTTCGTACTGGTCATGACAGTGGTTTTTGGTGGACTAACACTTGCTTTGAGTGATGACTACTACATTCGATTAAAAGCAGTGCTGATTAACCTAGCTTTTGCCATTGGTCTTGCCATTTCACCGTTATTTAATAAAAATAGACAACCCATTATCAAAAAACTTTTTGCTCCAATTTTGGATCTAACAGCACAAGGATGGATAAAATTAAACTTGGCATGGGCAGGATTATTTACTTTGATGGCGACACTACATGCCTTTTTTGCCTTTGTATTTATGGACGGTGAGTATTGGGGTGAGTTTACTGCCTTTGGCGACATCATCGTGATGATGAGTTTTATGGCGGGTATGTTTGTGATATTACGAAAGCATTTTATATTGGACAAGAATCAACCAAAAAAGTAATGTTTTTAATAACCAAAAACTCATTAAAAACAACTCACACTCAATAACTTCCGCCCAACATTAATCACCACACCTTAAAGTGATACATTGTTATGAGATTTATTGCCAGTTGCTTTGGGTTTTGGTGGGTATTTTTGGATACCTAACAATCAAATTGGCAGTCTTTTTATTGGTCTACTTTTTAATTCATACTGGGAATTTTTATGCCTTTATTTGTCATTATCGGTCATGATGTAGCGGACAGTGCCGCCAAGCGTAGCGAAATTCGCCCTGCCCATCTTGAACGCCTAAACACCCTAGATGCTCAAAATCGCCTTGTCATCGCAGGGCCAACACCCATCAATCATGGAGAGCCTGCCATGAGTGGCAGTATCATCATCGCCCATTTTGATGATATTGAACAAGCACGAGCATGGGCAAATGATGAACCATATTTGCATGGCGGTGTATATAGCCATGTGGATATTAAGCCATTTATCCAAGCCTTACCAAAAATCTAATCTAATTCACGGTCATCATGAACCAAATAAATAATGCCGTGATTGAATGGCGACTTGATCATCTTGGCAATACTGTACCGACATCACAAAAGTTTGATGATGTCTATTTTTCGCACGCAGGCGGTCTCGATGAGAGTCATTATGTGTTTATTGAAGGCAACGACTTGCCCCATCGATTGACACAGCTTAATGACAACCATATCTTTGTTGTTGCTGAGACAGGTTTTGGTACAGGGCTGAATTTTTTAGCCCTGTGCAAACTGTGGCGAACTCTCAAGCACCAAGGCAGGCTGGCAAAAAAAGCACGCCTACATTTCATCAGCACCGAAAAATTTCCCCTAAGCTACGCCGACTTACAAAAGGCACTTAGTAGTTGGTTGCATGATGACATCATTGCAGTATTTGTTAGCCGTTTGCTTGATTGCTATCCTGTGCCACTTGCAGGGTGTCATCGCATGAATATCGCCAATGACATCATGTTGGATTTATGGTTGGGCGAAGCATTGGACAGCTTCCATGCCATATACCGCTGTCAAAAGACATTACACCCCAATACATCAAAAGTTGATGCTTGGTTCTTAGATGGCTTTGCTCCTAGTAAAAACAGTGATTTATGGTCTGATGAGCTGTTTGGGCTTATCCGCAAGCTCTCTTCTCCCAATGCCACCATCGCTACCTTTACAGCAGCAGGATTTGTCCGCCGTGGTCTGAGTGCAGTAGGTTTTGATGTACAAAAAAAGCAAGGATTTGGGCGAAAACGAGAGATGATTACAGGAAAATTGCATTGCAATGATAAAGTAATGACAACATTCCCTAAGCACATTGCTATTATCGGTGCAGGCATTGCAGGACTGTGTTCTGCATGGGCTTTGAGCAAACGAGGCATTAAAGTTAGCTTGTATGATAAAATCTCCCCTATATCAGGTGCATCTGGTAATCCTAGAGCGTTATTCGCCCCCAAGCTATCTTTAATTGAGCAAGCCAATCATCATCTATCCACCATTTCTTTTTTGTATGCGGTGCGTTTTTATCAAAGCTTAAATACCAAAGACGGCATTTATGAACCATTGGGCGTGGTGGATTTTTTACTACCCACCCAAAAAAGCGTTGACAAACTACAAGCACTCATCAACCCCTATCCGCATGACTTGATTCATCAAATAGACGCCATCTATCCTAATCAAAAAATTCATACATTCATACCAAAAGCAGGTCTTATCAATCCTGCCAAACTTGCCCAAGCGGTGCTATCAGAGCCACTTATTTCTTGGCAACAAGCAGATATTAAGCACATCAGTTGCGATGAAAAACAGGTGGTGCTACACGGTAATGATCAGACATTTTTAGCGGACGAAGTAGTCATTTCAGCAGGCTTTGAAAGCCATTTGCTGCATGAGCAGTTATTCAACCCCCGAAAAATCCGTGGTCAGATATCATGGCTGTCTGTAAATACGGATACATTCGCCAAACTACCCAAAAACCCCATCAAATACGATGGCTATTGTGCCAAATTCACCGATGATGGCGACAACTGTTTTTTGATGGGAGCCAGTTTTGTTCGCAATGAAACGCATACTGCCATCATGCCAGATGAACATAAATTTAACATTGATAAACTCACTCAAAGCCTACCTAATATTGCAAGCACACTAGGCATAGGAAATAATGCCATCACACAGCAACTACAAGGTCGTGCCAGTATTAGAGCCCAAACACCTGATTACCACCCCATTATTGGCAAAGTTTCTGATCGCATCTATGCCATGTACGGCATGGGATCAAAGGGCTTTACCTTTTCACCACTATGTGGCGAGATTATTGCCGGCATGGTGTGCGATGAGATTTTACCCGCTTGCGACCATCTCATCAAAAAAATCAGTCCACAACGCACTCGCCTACTAACGCCACTTACCGACAACTCTGCTTGACTTTATTTACAGTCATGTATCAACAAAAAAACAGCCATAAATAGCTGTTTTTTTGTTGTCATTACGACCATCAAAGGCGTGATGATTAGGCATCAAAGCGTTTTTGAGCTTCGTCCCAGTTTACCACATCCCAAAACGCCTTAATGTAGTCTGGGCGTTTGTTTTGGTATTTTAGGTAGTAGGCATGTTCCCAGACATCAAGACCAATGATCGGAGTACCTTCACAACCTGCCACTGCCTTGCCCATCAATGGGCTGTCTTGATTGGCGGTAGAGACCACTGCCAATTTATCGCCCTGCTTTACTAGCCATGCCCAACCAGAACCAAAGCGAGTTTGTGCAGCTTTTTCAAATTGCTCTTTAAAAGCATCAACAGAACCAAAATCACGCTCGATGGCTTCTTTAAGTGAACCTTTTAGCTCTGTGCCAGTTTTTAAGATGGTCCAAAATAAGCTGTGATTGGCATGACCGCCAGCATTATTGCGAACAGCTGTTTGCTTCTCGGCAGGGATTTTATCTAGATTAGCAATCACTTCTTCAGCTGACCTATCTGCCCACTCAGTGCCTTCAAGTGCTGCGTTTGCATTGTTTACATAGGCTTGATGGTGCTTGCTGTGGTGAATCTCCATGGTCTCTTTGTCAAAATGTGGCTCTAGGGCTTCATACGCATAGCCAAGTTCTGGTAATGTAAATGCCATAATATATTTTCCTTTGTTAGATAAAAGTGAGAGAACGGCGTTTTACCGCTCTTTTTAAATAAGGGTTTGAGAGTATAAAATCAAGTAAATCTTGATAATCTTTCATTCATTTAAGTAAAATTAAGCCATAGAACAAATGCCAACGACAAAATTACCATCAATGATCAGTTATCAAAACCTTCGTCATTATTGTGGCCAAATTTAGCATCAAAGCCTCTTTCATCAAAGCCTTTAGCACTAAAACCCTTGTCATCAAAACCGCCACGCTCAATGCTACGACTTTGCTTTTTTTCAAAGTTTTTGCCATCAAAGCCACGCTCATCAAAGGCAGCACGGTCAAAGCCTGCATTCATGCCATTACCCTGTGGGTAGCCACCACGCTCAAATCCACGAGAGCCGAAGTTATCCAATGGTGGCGTGCGTGTAAATCCTCCTACAGGACGAGTACCAAAACCTGTTTGGCGTTCAAAGCCTGTACTCGCATTGCCTGATGCCACGCTAGTTTGATAGCTACTTGATGACATCACACCGATAGAGGCGTTTGGATAGCCTGACTGAGGACCTGATGGCACAACGCTATCTGTACGAGGGTTACGGGTTGGAACAATGGTTGAGATGGCGTGCTTATAAACCATTTGACTGACCGTGTTTTTTAAGAGAACGACATATTGGTCAAATGATTCGATTTGTCCTTGTAATTTAATACCATTAACCAAAAAAATAGAGACAGGAATGCGGTCTTTACGAAGTGCATTCAAAAATGGGTCTTGCAAACTTTGCCCTTTTGACATAGAAATTCTCCAAAATAACAGAAACTCATGCAAAAAATATCCGCCCAAACAGGCTTAATATTATAATAACTGATTTTGTACTTCTTGTATGCTAAAAAACGGTACAATCAAAGATGAAGTACCCTCAAGACGAGCAAGGCTACGCTGCCAAGTAGATTGGCGTTTCGCTAACTGTCTTGTTGCATATAATGCCTTATTTTTCATGTCTTGACAAGCCATTTGTAGGGGATTTACAGGCTGTTTTTGTGTTTTTTTAACAAAATCATGCCATTGTGCCTGCATGAGTGATGAAAATCCCATCCAGTACTCATTGGTCTGCATGACCTCATGCCCTGATATCGCCAAAAAGTCAATCACCTGCCGATAGCCGACACATCGCATGGACGGCATATCAGCAGTCAAGTCGGGGTATTTTTTAAGTAGCGAGACAACTTCATCAACAAGCCCCATCTCCCACATGATATCCAATCGCTTGGCAATACGGTCGTGTAGCCACATTCTGTCAGGCTCCACTGAACAGGTAATCCAATGCTGCTTAGGATTGTGGCAAAGAGCGACTTTTGGGGTCTGCTGCCACACACTCATCGGCACACCTGTTTGTAAATACACCTCTACCGCTCTGGTAATACGCTGAGTATCGGTAACTTTAAGCCGTTGGCAGATTTTTGGGTCGTGTGTTTGTAAATACTCGTATAGCTCACCAACACCTTTATCATCAAGCCATGCCATCACCATTTTTCGTGTGGCAATATCAGTATCAGGAACGGCAGACAATCCGTCCAAAAGTGCCATGTAATACATCATCGTACCACCAACGAGTAGCGGTATTCTGCCCTGTTGGTGAATTTGAGTAATCAGCATCTCTACATCCGCTACAAAACTTGCCACATTGTAAGTCTTGGTGGGTTTGATGATGTTGACCAAATGATGTGGAAAGCAGGCTAACTCCCCATCAGATGGCTTTGCCGTACCTATGTTCATGTCCTGATAAATCAAAGCACTATCAACCGAGATAAGCTCAAATCTCCCTGTCTCATACAGCCGACAAGCCAAGTTCGTCTTGCCACTGGCAGTGGGTGCGATGAGCGATAACACAGTGTTATCAGGCAAATTTTTATAATTTAAAGTCATGGCAAATCAGTTAAGCAAGGCATTAAATAGATAAGTCCACACCAACAATCTCAACCAATCGAGCATCATGGGCTTGTCTTGTGATTTTTAGCTGTATGTCAGGCTTTGGTAAAAGACTTTCGGCACGACTTGCCCACTCGATGATGACAAGCGAATCTTTCTCTTCAAAATACTCAAAAAACCCAATAAAATCAAGCTCTTCTGGGTCATTTAGACGATAAAGATCGGCATGATAGACAGGTTTTTGATTGATGCGATAGGATTCGACTAAAGTATAAGTTGGGCTTTTTACCGCACCAGTATGACCTAAAGCACGCAAAAGATAGCGAGTAAAGGTCGTCTTGCCCGCCCCTAAATCACCTGACAACCACAGACTACCCACAGGGTTCATTTTGGCTAAGGCAACCGCCAGACGCTCGGTATCCTTCTCATTTTCCAAAATAATTTTCATTAAACTTTAACCTGTCTTAAGGGTAGTGGATTGAAAAAACGCTCTTCTTGTTTTAGTTTTTCAAACATCTTAGGATCGCTCCACTCCGCCTGAACTTGCTCACTAAACTCAAAGTCATCAAGCGATAATGCACCCATGCGTAGATTGTCAATGTCTTCACGAAAGCACTGAGCATAGCCTGTGGCAGTTTCATGCACAATGACAGAATAAATACTGACATCTTGTTCATTGTTTTGCATGACAGTATTTTTTAACACTTTATCCGCCCAATAAAAAATCACACGACTAAACTGCTCTGCTGAGGGCGAAACAGGTAGAGATACCCAACGAGCCGATAGTTCTTTGCAGGCACGAATATAGCTTGGATCATCTTTATTCCAAAAAGTGATGGCATGGTCAAAGCTATCAATAAGTTCTTTGATGTGAGATTTTAATAGACCAAAGTCATAGACCATTTGCCCATCATCAAAAGCCTGTGCCTCAAGAATAAGCTCAACTTGATAGCTATGCCCATGAATAGAACGACTGCAACGCTCAGAGGTGCAATTACGCACCACATGAGCATTTTCAAATTTAAAGAGTTTACGAATACGCATAATATTAAGATAAATCAAGTCTGTCGCTTCATTTTATCATAAAGTTGGACTGATGAAGTGGTTTTTTATGTTCATTCACCAACCTTCAAATATCAAATGACAACAAGCGATGACCGCTCTCATCTTGGATATGGGTCGGCAATCCCATATCATTTAGTAGGTTGATGAATGGGCGTGGATCAAGCTCTTCAACATTAACCATTTTATTTACTCTCCAGTCCCCTTTGGCAATCAGCACCGCCGCTGCGACTGCTGGCACGCCTGCGGTGTATGAGATTGCCTGACTACCAACTTCTTGATAACATTTAGCATGATCGGCGATATTATAAATAAATATTTCTTGCTTGACGCCGTCTTTTTTGCCACGCATTTTATTGCCAATGCAAGTATGCCCTGTATAGTCTTTGGCAAGCGAACTTGGGTCTGGTAACAACGCCTTGACAACTTTTAGTGGTACAATTTCCACCCCTTCTGCGGTCATGACTGGCTGTTCTGACAGTAGCCCAAGATTTTTTAGAACAGTAAATACATTGATATAATGATCGCCAAACCCCATCCAAAAACGAATATTAGGTACATCTAGATTCTTGTGTAGCGAATGAATCTCATCATGACCACACAGATAGCTACTACGCTCACCCACAACTGGCAAATCGTCCGTGCGTTTCACCTCAAACATCTGATTGGTCTGCCATTTACAGTTTTGCCAAGTATAAACCACGCCTGTAAACTCTCGAAAGTTGATTTCAGGGTCAAAATTGGTAGCAAAATATCTACCATGACTGCCTGCATTAATATCAATGATGTCAATGTCGGTGATCTGCCCTTCATCAAAATAATCCACACCAATGCGAGCATAAGCATTAACCACACCAGGGTCAAAACCCACACCCAAAATAGCAGTTATGCCCGCTCGCTCACACGCCGCCTTATGTCGCCATTCATAATTTTCATACCAAGGCGGTGTTTCACAAACCTTATTTGGCTCTTCATGAATGGCGGTATCTAGATAGCTTGCCCCTGTGGTGATACAGGCTTTGAGTACACTTTGATTAATAAAGGACGAACCAACATTGATGACAATACCTGCCTCAATACTACGGATAAAATCAGTTAACTCATCAACATTGAGAGCATTGATGGTATGAATTTGTAGGGAAATATGCTGTTTTTGTTGCACACTATCGCTGATGGCTTGGCACTTATTTACAGTGCGACTGGCAATATGAAGAGTGCCAAAATACTCACGATACTGAGCTACTTTATGAGCAACCACCTGAGCTACGCCACCTGCACCGATGATTAAAATATTGGGTTTATTCATATATTTTCTCCTAAATTCCCATCAATCACAAAAAAACCTTGAGCCAAACATACAAGTTAAATACACAAAATTGACAAATCACCAAGCATCCGTTTATAAAGTTTGCCCCACGCCATCACAACAAATCACTCATATCATGATAGACTATTTTTATAATCCTTATAATCAAAGCGTCGCTGCTGAATGATACTGCCATCTAATCGTCTAATGATGATGGCAGGCATACCCACGCCATTAAACCAATTCTTCTTAACCATCGTATAGGCAGCTGCATTCCCAAATGCGACTTTATCGCCCACTTGTAGTGGCGTATCAATGGCATATTCACCAAAAATATCTCCTGCTAAGCAAGTCTTACCATAGATAATGGTGTTATTTTGATGCTCGGATGCAGATAGATTTAGCGATTGACCATTGATGCTTGTTAGAGTGGTTGGCTGACCATAAATTAGTAAATCAAGCATATGGCTTTCGGTAGCAGCATCCACTACTGCCAGCTTTTTGCCATTTTCCATCACATCAAGCACTCGAGTTACCAGTTGTGCACCATTATGAACACACGCCTCGCCTGGCTCAAGATAAACCTGCACGCCATATTTTGTCGCAAAGTCTTTTAATCGCTGTGCCAACGCCTCAAGCGGATAATCTTTAGCAATAAAATGAATGCCGCCGCCCAAACTTACCCAATCAAGGCAAGATAACATCGCCCCAAACTTAATCTCAATATCATCTAAGCTCTGACTAAACGCTGCAAAGTCAGCATTCTCACAATTATAATGCAACATGACACCACTGATATCATCACACACCGCAAGCACCTTGCTTACATCATGCTCCCCCAATCGGCTAAACGGGCGAGCAGGGTCTGCCAACAAAAACGCAGAATTACTGGTATTAGGATTTAATCTAAGTCCTACAGGAATGCCCTTTTTGTAGGCTTTTTCTTTAAAGGCGTTAAGCTGATTGATAGAATTAAAGATAATCTTGTCAGCATGATTGAGCACCTCATCTATCTCATCGTGGGCATACGCCACACTATAAGCATGCGTCTCTCCACCAAACTCTTCATGCCCCAAACGAACTTCAAATAGCGATGATGATGTTGTGCCATGCAAATAAGGACGCATGACATCAAACACCCCCCAAGTAGCAAAGCACTTTAACGCAAGCAATGCCTTTGCTCCTGACAGTTGGCATAGTTTTTGAATGATGGCAAGATTGTCGGTAATTGCGTGTTCATCAATCAGATAGTATGGCGTAGGCAAATCGTTTAAATCAATCGCTTGGTTCATGGCTAATCTCTTTGTATTCATGACAAATAAGGCAAAATAAACCACCACATTTTAGCATAATTTCCCAAAAGCACAATTTTTTCAAACAGCTCATCAAGATTGCCCAAAACATCGCAATGAACACACCAATTTTTAAAAACTCACAAATTCCCCACCCATCAGCAATCCAAATAATGCTACAATAAAATTCAAATTCATTGATAATACCACCCATCATAGTATGAAAACACCCATCTTATCGGTCATCGGACACACCAATGTCGGCAAAACCTCGCTCATGCGTACACTACTTAGAGATGCTCAGTTTGGCGAAGTCAAGAATGAGTCTGCCACCACCAAGCATGTCGAAGCTGTGCATATTTTTGGTAAGCATAACAAGCTACTACTAACCCTACACGACACTCCTGGTTTAGAAGATGCCTCAGGGGTTATGGACTTTGTGCAGGCTTATACCAATGGGCGAGATGATGGCATTGAACGACTCTTGGCATTTTTATCGGCAACAGATGAGAGTGATGCTCGCCTAGGCGATGATTTTAGCCAAGAAGCCAAAGTCATTCGCAGTCTGATTCAAGCTGACATTGCCATCTATGTGATTGATGCGCGTGAGCCTGTACTACCAAAATATAAAGACGAACTTGCCATTTTGGCAATCAGTGGCACACCTGTACTGCCTGTGTTTAACTTTATTAAAGATAATGAAGACAATATGCAGCTATGGCGACTCATGCTGTCTCGGCGTGCCCTACATGTGGTCAATACCTTTGATACAGTGGCATTTGATTTTGATGGCGAGATGGCACTTTGGCAGAATTTAGCGACTTTAAGTGTTGAAAAGGACAGTCTAAACACCCTACAACAAGAACGCCAAGAATCTTGGCAAGACATGGCAGAAGAAGGCTCTCTTATCATTGCTGATTTTTTGGTAAATGTCGCAAGTTTTAGTAAGAAAATTGACGAAAGCCAAGACCCCACCCCCACCCTAAATGCCATGCAAAACGCTGTGCGTCAGTCTGAAGATATCATGCAAGAAAAACTTTTGCACCTATATCAGTTTTATAACACCGCTATTGATGAACACGATATTGAGATTCAAGGTCGTGAGCAGGACATATTTGATGGCGAACTATTAGCTCGCCATGGTATTCGCACCGCAGGTGGTAGCATTACAGGTATGGTGGTAGGTGCGGGTATCGATGTGGCAACTTTAGGGGCAAGTCTAGGGCTTGGTACAGCATTAGGTGGTATTATTGGTGGACTTTTGCCCAATACCAATGCCATTCGTGATAAGGCATTGGGCATACAGACCTTAACCATTGATGATGCAACCTTAACTCTACTTGCCACACGAGCCCAAAATCTACATCACGCCTTGCGTCATCGTGGTCATGCCAGTCTGCATGCGGTGGTAACGGACAATCCAAGTGGCAGCTTGCCATGGCAAAGTCATGGGCTACCAACCTCACTAAAAAAAGCTCGTGCTTATCCGCACTACTCTAGCTTAGATGGGTATTATGAAGATAATATTGGATTGCGCCAAGAGCTTAGCGATAAGCTAAGCATCACCCTACTAGAGCATTTATCAACGCTTGATTGATGGCATTGCAGTCAATAGTAGTTGGTCAGTTGGCACTGATGACTTTTAACCGTTCACCTTCAAACAGCTCCATTTCAGGTGCAAGCGTTACCATAAAGCGGTCAAAATACAACAGCTGCTTTAGTAGCAAGGCAAAATCTTGCGGAAAATGAATGCCATGTTTTTTGCCAATATCAGCCATCTCAAGCATCATGGTATTGAGTGCTTCTGGCTGATTATCCTGACCGACTTTGCCAAGCATTCTGTGCAAATCTTCACCCAGTTTAGTAACATCAACTTTTTGATGCGTCATGCCAATCTGTGCCATCGCCTGTGCCATGCCATGATAATCACTGGCTTGCAAGTTTTGTACCAAAGTAAAGCAAGCCTCCAAACTCTTTGGTTCAATTTGCCCAACTAAGCCAAAATCCAAAAAGGCAATCCTACCATCATCAAGCATCATTAAGTTTCCTGCGTGTAAATCCGCATGAAACTCCCCTGTCGTCATCAAGGATAAAAACCAAGTATCCAATACATCGCTCATCACCTTTTGGGCTTTTGTGGTATCTTTGGCAAGTCCAAGCGTCTCATCAACAAGCGATTTACCCACCAGTAAATCCATTGTCAAAACTCGCCTAGTGCTTAGATGATGATGTACAGTAGGAGCAGTTACTTTGGCATTGCCAGTACGAGATAAAAACGCCAAAAACCGCTCAATGTGGCGACTCTCAGCGATAAAATCTATCTCCATAAGCATTCTTTTGCGTATCTCGTCTAAAATTGGGGCGATATTGGCAGTACGCATGACTGGCATCATCTTTTCAATAACCCAAAAACCACCATGAAGCACAGTCAAATCGGTATGAATAATCGTACCTACTTTAGGTTTTTGCACCTTTAATGCCACCTGCCTGCCATCAGTAAGCACTGCACGATGCACTTGTGCAATGCTTGCCGATGCCAATGGATTGGGGTCTATATACTCAAATATTTCATCCAAATCACAAGTTGTCCCAAGCTCTTCACGCAAAATCGCCAAAATCTCAGTCAATGGAACAGGCGTGGTCTGATCAAGACAATCTTGAAAAGCCAGTACATATTCTCTAGGAAAAATTGATGGCGTACTGGCGATAAATTGACCAAGTTTGATGTAGGTTACGCCCATCTGCTCAAAGGCATCTTTTAGCAGATTTGCATCCATCTTTTCACCTTTGGCAACTCTCAGTGCTGACAGCCCTGCCACACTGGCTGTTTTTTGAATACGCCCAAGCACATTTAGCCCTGTGCTAGCAGACTGTTTGATGATGGCAAGCGGAGATGTTTTTATAGGCATAATGGCGTTGATTGTGTTGGTTAAAAAAATTATGATGATTTTTCAAGTTGTTTATTACAGATGGTGCAATGTTCATCTTGAGTGAAGCGTATTTTTTTTAGGCTAAATTCTCGACCATGCCACAGCACAAGTTGATGCTCAATGGGGTTATGATGCCTACCCAAAAAATCCAGTGCCACTTGCGATGCCATGGACGCAATGACAGATACCGTACTGCCAAGCACGCCAGAAGTCGCACAAGTCATCTCATCACCCTTATCTGTACCAAACAGACACTGATAACAGCCTGTTTTGTTGGTAAACAGTGCCAACTGACCCACCTCACCGATTGCCGAGCTGGACAGCAGTGGCACGCCATAAGTTTGGCAAGCTTGGTTAAGCAAATCACGAATGGCAAAATTATCGGTGCAGTCAATCACAAGGTTGGGCAATCTGCCAGCACACTCATCAAATACCCTACCAATATTGTCATTGGTTAGGCGAATGTCAGTTGAGACGATGCGTACCAATTCATTGTGTTTGGCAAGTTTTTGGTGGGCAACAGCAACTTTTGACCGCCCAACATCATCAGTGGTAAAGAGCGTCTGCCTTTGCAAGTTACTCTCATCAATCACATCAAAATCAACCAAATGCAAGCACCCCACCCCTGCTCGCACCAGAATCTGAGAGATGGGACACCCCAAACCACCCATGCCCACAATTAACACATGGCTTTTTTTTAGTTCAAGCTGAGCTGACAAATCCCAATCATCTAAAAGAATTTGCCGAGAATATCTCATGAGTTCAGCATCGCTTAAAACATCGATCATGTCTGATGATTGGCTTGTATTGCCATCTTGCTCATCTATCTCATTTTGATTCATCTGAACATCAACCACGCCATACTCCAACGGTCAATCTGTCGTTACCGCCATAATCACAAACAACAGCAACATCATGATAACCAGAATCCAAGAATAACTGGCGAGTAGCCAATGCTTGGTCATAGCCATGCTCTATCGCCAATAAGCCCCCACAAGTCAAAAATTCCCTTGCCTTTGTAACGATATGAGCGATATCCGCCATGCCTGCGTTATCCGAAACCAATGCAGTCATGGGTTCATGGGTGAGCCGCGCTAAATGCTCATCATCTTTGGCGATATAAGGCGGATTAGAAACAATCACATTAAAACTACCCGATACATCATCAAACCAATCTGAATGTACAAAGCGACAATTATTCGCCTCCAAGCGGTGAGCGTTATTTTGTGCAACCTTTAAAGCTGCCATTGACACATCACACGCCAACACCTGCCAAGTGGGCAATGCTTTAGCAAGTGTAATGGCAATACAGCCTGTACCTGTACCAAGATCCAACAGATTACCCGCCTTGCAAAAGGTTTGGTTACCTATCCATTCAAGCACCACTTCAACAAGCCTTTCTGTATCAGCCCTAGGTATTAAGGTGGATTCATCAACCCAAAATGAACGACCAAAAAATTCCTGATCGCCTGTCAAATATGCAAGTGGCACGCCCTGTGCCATCTTTGCCATGCCTGCTACAAACTTGGCTTGTTCATTAGGTTTTAGTATGTATTCTTCATGGCTAATCAACCAACTACTAGGGCAGTTAAGCACAAAACATAGCCAACCCTGCCACCAATGGCGTGGCAGACTGCCATGTCTATACATTTGCTTGATTTTATGAATACTAAGTGTTGTCATGACTGAGTTTATACCGTCTATGATTCATCTTTTAAGGTAAATTTTTCATCACCAAGTTTAATGTATTTACCCACCAGATATACCAAAAATAGCACAGGCACACCCAACAAGCAGGTAATCAAAAAGAAAGTTGGATAACTTGTTGCTTCCACAATACTCCCTGAATAACCACCCAAAATTTTTGGTGATAGGGTCATCAAAGACGAAAATAAAGCGTACTGCACTGCCGTAAAGCGAATGGAAGTGAGTACCGATAAGAACGCCACAAATACCGCACTCGCCAGACCACCTGCCAGATTATCAGCGATAACTGCAACATACAACATACCCGCTGTCGGCTCATAAAACAAAACGATGAACAGCAGATTGGTAACGGCAGCCAAGATAGCCCCAACCATCATGGCGGCGATGATTTTCATTCTTTGAGCAATAAATCCACCCAAAAAACCACCCAAAATACTCATGGTTAAGCCCACAAGTTTACTGGCATCTGCAATCTGCACTTTGGTATAGCCCATATCTTGATAAAAGATATTGGCAATATTGCCCGCAACAATGTCCGAGATGCGATACAAACCAATCAATGCCAAAATCAGTACTGCTTTTTTTCCATAAGTATCAAAAAACTCCAAAATAGGCTCAATCCAATTTTTAGCAGCAACTTCTTTAGGAACCAATTTAATCTTAATCAATACATGGGCAACGATGGCAGCCACCAAGACACTGATGATAAAACGCACACTCTCAAGCAAAAAACCCACCAAATTAGAATGCTTGACATCACCAATGATGACATCGCCAAAGATACGAAACGCAAAAATAAAACCGACCATACACACGACAAATAGCATCACCAGACGCAGGTTGTTTTTAGCATCTTGTTTATTGACCACCGCCTGATTTGTCAGTACCGACTTCATTTTTGGCTGATTAAATAACAAGAAAATCAAAGCAATCGGTGCAGGAATGAGCATGGCAATCCCATACATACTGGCAAAATTTGCCACCGCCTCAGAGATGACAAAAGGATGATTCTCCACTTGCAAGATACGCTCACAAATTTGGTTTAATAGATACCAAAGACCGTACAACCCCATCGGAACAAGAGCCACAAGTGCATACCAGCCCATAATTTTATCATTGAGTTTTTGTTTAATGGGCGTTAATATTTGGGTGTGCGGCTCATTGGCACTCAAAGTTGTTAGAACACCTACACCCATCACCAATGCCATAACAAAATAGGTCTGCTTCCATGCAATGTACTGATACATCTCTTCTGTTGAGCCAAAATAAGTCGCCAAATACAAAGCCCCTGCCCCAGAGATGATCAGTCCCAAACGATAGCCAAAGACATACAACGCCGAAAATGCTGTTTGCATGGACTTAGGCACCACCTCAATACGATACGCATCAATAACGATGTCCTGCGAAGCTGATGAAAAGGCAAGTAGTACCGCAAATAGTGCCATCATTTCAAGTGAAGTGATGCTATCAGCATTTGGACTGGTTAATGCCATTAGACAAACCGCCAGAATAATCATAAGCTGTGCAACTAAAAGCCAACTGCGACGCTTGCCCAAATAGCGGTGCAAAAACGGAATGGATAAGCTATCCACTAAAGGTGCCCACAAGAATTTGAATGAGTACGCCAAACCTGCCCAAGCGAACATCGTTACTTTACTTTTATCAATCTGTGCTTCTACAAGCCACATACTCAGCGTTGAAAACACCAAAAAATAAGGCAATCCTGCCGAAAACCCAAGCATCAGCATAATTAAGGCATTTTTTGTCAGATAAGTCTGTTTAAACACCAACCAAGGCGAAGAGTGTTGCATTGTATCAGCCATAAGCAATCCAAGGAGATTCAATCAAATAAGAGTTTGTAAATGTGTGCATATTAGAACAAAATCATGATTTTTGCAAAGTGTATTCACACCAAATCCACCAATTTAGGCATAAAATCAGACGATTTTTTGAATTTTATGCAATTTTGGAATATACTTTTACTTTCTTAGCGGTTTATTTTCCATACCAAATTTTTATAATAACAATTTTTAAGCCACGCCACAGCTTTGTGAGCATACTTGGATTATTCTTATGGCAATTGACATCGTCATCAATCAGCGTCATTTACAAATTCAGCTTAAGCAACTTGAAACCGTTTGGCACACCATCGTCAATGGCTATAATTTAAGTCAGGCAGCCGAACTATTACACACCAGTCAATCAAGCCTGTCCAAACAAATCGCCGCCCTAGAAAATCAGCTAAAAGCCGATGTATTCACCAGACAAGGTAAACGCTTGACAGGACTCACCCCCATCGGTAAGGCACTTTTGCCACACATTGAAGCAATTTTTGCTGAAATACGCACCATTGAGAATATAAGCCTTGATTTTAATAATGCAGCAGCAGGTACTTTGACGGTCGCCACTACGCACACCCAAGCTCGCTATGTGTTGCCAAAAATCGTCAAGGCATTTCGAGATAAATTCCCCAAAGTCAATCTGGTATTACAGCAAGCCGACCCAGAAACCATTGCCCAAATGGTGATTCGTGGTCAAGCAGATATTGGCATCGCCACCGAATCACTACTGAATAATGACATACTGCGTTGCCATCGCTATTATGACTGGTCGCATGTCGTCATCGCGCCAAAAGACCACGAGCTTGCTACCCTATCAGGCATAGAAAATGGCGTGGACTTACCAACTTTGGCAAGCTATCCGATTGTTACCTATCATGGTGGCTTTACAGGGCGTAATTTTATTGACAAGGTTTTTGCCCAAGAAGGTCTAGTACCTGAGATTGTACTAGCAGCTCTAGACTCTGATGTCATCAGCACCTATGTTTCATCAGGTTTAGGCATTGGTATCATTGCAGAGATGGCATATGAACCCAAACATTATCCTGATTTGGTTGCCATTCCCATCACGCATTTTGGGCGATTTACCAGTTGGATTGCAGTGCGTGATGATAGCGAGATTCGTAAGTTTGGGCATGAATTCATTAAACTTTGCCAAGCTCAATTTTCAAACTGATTGGCATAAACTTGATTAACATAAACAATGTGTAATAAACAATTTAGCATAAATAAATCCGCCCAAAAGGACGGATTTATCATGGTTGTGATTCATCAGTAAGTGTCATTCATCATTAGCAGAGCCAATTTTTTTTATGTTTTTTTGCACACTTTTGGCCTCGCCATCAACGGTCGTACCACCAAACCCACCCTTCTTAAAGCCACCACCTTGACCAAAAGGATTGTTCGGATTAACACCGCCCATACCAAATGGATTTTGACCACCCATTTGCTTGGACATCATTTGCATGATTTTATCTTGGTTTTTTAAAGCATAGTTCTTGGCGGCACCCGTCAGCTTTCTTTGTACTGCAGGCATCAATAAAATTACCGCACCAACATCGCTCAATAAACCTGGCAATAAGAATAAGATACCTGCAACACCCTTAGCAACCGAACTGGCAATCTTAGATTCAGCAGGCTGATTGGCAGGATTGGGAATAACGCCGTTTTGCATCTGCTTTACTTGCTGTGCCATTGGATTAAGAGTGCTGGCAGCTTTTTTTATAAGCATCAGACCGATGAAAATCGCTACAATAAACCAAAAGAACACCCACCAACCACTGATGAACTGTGCCACAAGATACCAAAGCAACATCTCAATAATAAACCAAACCAAAGCAATGCCAACGACTGCACCCATACTCATTCCTTACACAAAATTTTAAAAAAATGCCAAAAATAGGCTATACTATAGACAATTTGGGCAACTGGCAAATTTTTCAAGCCACACACCCAAAGTTTTTTTAATTTTTGTACAGCAAGGCATAACTGCCACCTGCCTCACTCACTAACATATTACACACCCATTATGACCATCATCATCGGCATAGATCCCGGCTCACGCATGACAGGCTACGGCATCGTTGACGCTACCGCCGACAAACTGACCTATTTAGATGCAGGTACGATTCGCACAGACAGTAGCGATATGCCCAATCGCATTGCACAGATTTTTGGCGGTATTTCACGCATCGTCCAACACCATCAAAAATACAGCAATCAACCCATGCACGCCGCCATTGAACAAGTATTCATGGCAAGCAACCCTGATTCTGCCTTAAAACTTGGACAAGCTCGTGGGGCTGCTATTGCCGCCTTAACTGCACTGAATTTGAGCGTCTCAGAATATACCGCCCGCCAAATAAAACAGGCAGTGTGTGGCTATGGGGCCGCCGAAAAAGAACAAATCTCAGCGATGGTTTGTCGTATTTTATCATTAGAAATTGTTCCGCAAGCCGATGCCGCTGACGGCTTGGCGTGTGCCATCTGCCACGCTCATTCTAGCCATTCCATGCATAAACTTTTAGGCAATACCGCTCTACTTGGACGCAGTGCTTCTAAGAAAAAAGGTCGTTGGCGATTATCCGAAGAAGATGCATTACACCTAAAAACCTAACCCACTCTCTGAAAAATCATAGCAACCAACAAATCATCCTTAAAAACAAAAAAAACACCTAAAATTATGAGGTGCTTTTTTGTTTTTAATATAAAAGTACTACCTGCTAATCATGGATTACTCAACAAGAGACGACTCCACCACACCGTCATAAATATACACAGGGGTATCATGCGTGGCAGTGTTGCCATAGGCTTTTAAGCGGATAATCTGACTAAGGCTTAGGTCATGTTTGTAGCCTTCAATCTTACCATCAAAATATCGCCAAGCACCCGCTCCAATTTTTACCCCATAGTTATCATAGCGTATATTACGGACTTTTAAGCATTCTTGGGTATTATTGGCACAGACGACAGGCTTGGCATCAATCTCCCAATACAGTATGACAGATTCGCCGTATAGCAGGTCAGGCTTTCGCTTTCCTTGCCAAAGTGAAGATTTGCCACGACTACTGATGGCGAGTGTCGCCTGCGTGGCCTGTTTATCTGTGGATATAAAATTCAGTTTTGCTGATTCAAGCGATGTAATGAGTGCATTTTCTGCTTGATGTAGCGAGCTTTCACAGGACTTTCGTGTGGCGATAAGACTTGTTTTGTCTAATGACAAAAGACCATCACTGAGTGTAAATTCACCCAAATGTCTATTACAGCCCACACTAAAGGCAAGTTGATTACCCTTAAAATCAAGGATTGTGTTCGCCAAAAATGGCACCACTTCCTTATCTTCAGTTCGTATCAACTGCCAGTCATATTGAGCAAGCATTTGATTGGTCGGCACAACTGTAGTATCATCCACCGAATCTTTGGCAGTAGCAATGCTGGTTGCATGAATGGTATCATGTGCCTGACAGCCTGCAAGTAGAGCAGATAGCATCAATGGGGCTAAGCTGTATTTGATAAAACTGGTTTTCATGATGGATGCTAATTTTGCCTAAAGATATGGGGTTTTTGTAGTGTAGCATGACCAAATGATTGGCTATGTTAGTTTTTAGTTAATATCGTTGTATTTTTATAATGTTTATATCATCAAATCTTTATCTTTTTAAACAAGCCCACATTAAATTTAAGCACACAACTAAACTTGTTGAGATTGATTGGGAAAATTTGCTACAATAGCTTAAATTTTCAATGGATAGTTTCATGACCCAGTCCAACTTTGACAAGCCTTTAAAGACCTTTTTTGAACCCAAAACCTTAAGAGAACTTGATAGTACAGGACATATCTTAATTCCGTCCATACGCTATGAAGAAACCAAAATCCCCAAACAAGGATTAAAAAAATATCTCGCTTACCTACCCGCCATCAGCAAACAGCCCATCTCCATGGATATTGACATGGGCTGTGTGCTACTTAATCAGGCAGGAGAAGTGGTGGACTGTGTACATTATGGGCAGATACGAACCGAAGATGCCAGCGTCCGTCATGGTGGCGATGCACTGGTTGGAGCAATAGAGTTTGAAGATAAATTTATTAATCAAGAACAAATCAGCATATATCTAGATAAACTAGCCGATAACATTCATCATATTGCTATTGTTATTTCAAGTTACCATAAGCATTCATTACATCTTAGCAATAAAGGCGTCGCTGAGCTTAGAGACAATGACGACATTCTGCTACATGAGATTGAACTACCATCTTTGGATAAAGACACGCAGGCAATCATCGCTTGGCACCTAAAAAAAGACAATGATGATTGGGTGGTGCATTCTCCGTTAACACCCATTAAGCATGATGATTTGGCAAAAATCCTACACAGTATCAAAGATGTGCTAAATCTGACCGGTCCATCTGGTATGAATTGATTGTCTTACAATCAAGAGCAGACTTTTGGTCTGCTTTTTTATGGCTTATTTAGACATATGATTTGATAAACCCATCAAATAAAATCAGCACGATTTTGTCATAATCATGCTGATTTTATTTGTACTTTATGGGTGTTTTATGCGATGGATCGTTACCACGCCTGCGATAATGCCGACAAGACCGCTTTTAGCATGGACGAGACGGTACTATGACACATACCAATGCCTGAATAGACCTTGCCAGATACATTAAGCTGTACATATGATGCTGCTGCCGAATGTGTTTGGTTGTCGCCAAGCTCATCATCTAGCACACTTGGTGTGGCTTTGGTGTTGATGGCGTGCTCGCTATAATTGGTTACATGAATTTGCTTACCTGTTGCCTTGATTAACCCATCAATAAACGCTGATAACGCCCCATTGCCTCGCCCCATGATTTCCAACACTTCCTCTGGTGTGGCGACTTGACCATTAAAGGAAACCTCCCCACCTTTGTTATTGATTTGGTAATCACTCAATTCAAAAACATCTTGGGTCAAGAAAGTACGAGTAAAAATATCAAGAAGCTCATCGGTTTTTAATTCACGAGCCAACACTTCTGTTTCACTTTGCACCACTTTTGCAAAGTCAATCTGCGTCCAGCGAGGCAAATCAAAGCCATAATGGCGTTGTAGGATATAAGCCACCCCGCCTTTACCAGATTGGCTATTGATACGCACCACATCTTGATAACTGCGTCCAATATGCACAGGGTCAATGGGCAGATATGCCACATCCCAATGTTGCTCAGTCTCTGGGTGAGCCTCGTTATAATCCAAGCTCTTTTTGATGGCGTCTTGATGCGACCCACTAAACGCCGTAAATACAAGCTCTCCCACATAGGCGTGGCGTGGGTGAATTGGCAAATTGGTGCAATCTGTTACCACTTGAGCGATTTCACTCACTTGCGACAAATCAAGCTCTGGATCTACTCCTTGCGTGTACAAATTCATCGCCATCGTCAAGATATCCATGTTGCCTGTACGCTCACCATTCCCCAAAAGCGTCCCTTCCACACGGTCCGCCCCCGCCATCAGACCCAGTTCACTCGCTGCAACACCACAACCTCTGTCATTATGCGTATGCAAGCTAATGATGACATCTTTACGACTAGGCAAATGACGGCAGAAATACTCAATCTGGTCGGCATATAAGTTTGGCGTGCTTGCCTCAACGGTGGCAGGTAAGTTCAAAATCACTTTTTGACCATTATTAGGCTGCCACACATCACATACCGCCTGACATACCTCTATGGCAAAATCGGTCTCGGTCTGACTAAAGCTTTCTGGACTATACTGAAAAGTCCATTCAGTATCAGGATAGCGTTTAGCAATATTTTTTAGCAAAGTCGCCCCATTAACCGCAATCGCTTTAATGCCTTCTTTATCAAGTTGATAGACCTTATCTCTTTGTACTTTTGAGGTGGAATTATAAACATGGACAATGGCTTTTTTGGCACCTTTTAAGCTCTCAAAGGTGCGTTCAATCAAATGCTCACGAGCCTGCACCAAGACCTGCAAGGTAACATCCTCAGGCACATGACCGCCTTCAATTAGCAAGCGGGTAAAATCAAACTCCACTTGAGCAGCAGAAGGAAAACCAATTTCAATTTCTTTAAAACCGACCGCCACAAGCAGTTTAAAAAACCTTAATTTTTGCTCGATGGTCATGGGGTCAATCAAGGCTTGGTTGCCATCTCGCAAATCCACACTTGCCCAAATGGGTGCTTTTTCTATGCGTTTATCGCACCAAGTACGGTCAAGAATGTGCGGTGCAAATTCAAAAGGACGATACTTTGTAAAATCAAAGGCTGGATTTTTTGGGATGATGCTAGGGGTATTGGCAGATTGACTCATGGCTGATTTTCCTGCATATAATCATATTAAAAAAAGAAATCACTAGACTAATTATATTAGCAAATTTTCACACCAATTTTTACCAATTTTACAAAAATTTTTTATAATTTTTATCAAAATTAACCAAAAATACTATTTTTTATAGTAAAATTCACTAAAAATCACCACATCAACATCATCATGACTAATACCATTATCTTAGATACCACCGACCGCAAGATTTTAAAACTCTTAACCGATAACGCACGCCTACCTGTAGCAGAGATTAGCGAGAGCATTAGCCTATCAGCCACGCCTGTGGTTCGCCGAATCAAACGCTTAGAAGAGCTGGGCATCATCACAGGCTATCACGCCCACACCAGCCCTACCAAACTTGGCTACACGCTGTCAGTATTTGTGGCGGTGAGTATGGATAAACATACTGCCGAACGATTTGACGAGTTTGAAAATCATATCCAAGCCTTTGATGAGGTGGTGTCATGCAGTTTAGTAACAGGACGCACAGAGGACTACCTACTCAAAGTCATGGTCAAAGACATGGCACATTATGAAGAATTTTTACTACATCGCCTAAGCAAAATTGAAGGTGTCAGCCAGTTACATACCAGTTTTGAACTGCGTGAAGTGTTTCGTAGAGATGTGCTATAATATTTAAGTAATTATTATCCCAACTCTTTGTATATAAGGGAGCGTCACCAAAGTGACCCTGTTTCATTTAACAGCACCAAAGAAATATCAAAAACTCAAAAATTACGGTATTTTTATACTTACTTTTTTGTTTGCTGTATTGATTTGTTGGGCAACAACAGGCGGTAGCCCACGCTTTCATGATATTTTATTATTCTGGGTGATTTGGAATACATTGTGGCTAAAGCCCATTATTTTTAAAATAGCAAGCCCCTTAATGCTAACATGGATTTTGTACGCTCCCTTAGGTACTCAATATGGCTACCCCAACTCTGGCATGATTGCTTCTTTGTTTGAAACAACAAGCAACGAAGCATTAGAGTTCTTTGACGCAACCGCCGTTCTTTATTTTATTGTTGCAATATTATCAACATTATTAACCTATCATTTAACCAAAAATATCACCGCCACCAGCAAACAAAGAAAATTTTTTAACTATTTTGCACTCATTCTACTGGCATTATTTTTGGCAAATATGTTATCTATTAAACACAAACGCATTCACTGGGGCTATTCTGAGCTACTAAGCATCTTCCCTCACACCATCACACAATATAAATTTTATGCTGTCCATAAAGAAAAAATGAAGCAACTTAGCAAGATTAATGATGATTGGGAAGTTGTTGATTTTAAGCCTGCCTATCAAGACTATATACTGATATTGGGCGAAAGTGCGTCAAAGCATTATTTATCCGCCTATGGCTACCCTGTGGATACATCACCCTTTTTAAAACAAGTTCATGGTACACAATACAATGGCTTAATCAGTCCTGCAAGCTATACCATTCATGCCATTCCACGCTTATTGACAGTTCCTAGCGAACAAAATGTTGAATATCAAAATAACATTTTAAGTCTGGCAAATAAATTAGGTATGCAGACTTACTGGCTCTCCAATCAAGATAAAATGGGCAAGTTCAATAATGAAATCTCATACATTGCTTCTCATGCCCAAACAAGCTACTATTTGAGCGAAGAAGCCCCTACCAGTACTCGATATGATTATCAATTATTGCCAAAAATCCAAGCAATATTAGCAACCCCATCAAATCATCCTAGATTCATCGTGGTGCATTTAATGGGTTCGCACGCTCGTTTTTCTAGACGAGTGGATAATAACAAAGCACATTTTAACTTCAAAAATAATCATTTATCTGCTTATTTATCCAGTATATTACAAACTGATATGCTATTAAA